>LBIU01000532.1 GCA_000987445.1 Candidatus Accumulibacter adiacens
CCGGGCGACGGATCCGGAAAGCGCAGCAGGCCCTGGTTGATATGCGGCACATGCAGGACTTCGACCCCCGGCAGTTTGCCGGCGCCGGTGACCAGGGCGTGGGCGTGCTGGCAGCATTCGGCGACCATCTGCGCGATCCCCTGGCGACCGAGGCTGGCGATGGCGGCGTAGGTGGCAAAACCGCGCCCGCGGCGGGAGTACTCCGGATTCCAGTCGACCTGGTCGCGGGCCACGGCGGAGTGATCGAGGTAGGCCGCGTGGTGCGCCATCGAGCGGTAGTGGGCTTCGCGATTGGCGACAAAGGCGAAACCGGAATCGTAGGGGACATTGAGCCACTTGTGACCGTCGGTGGCCCAGGAATCGGCGTTCTCGACGCCCTTGGTGAAGTGGCGGTAGTCGGGACTGGCCGCCGCCCAAAGTCCGAAAGCGCCGTCGACATGCACCCAGGCATCGAACTCGCGGGCGACCGGGATGATCTCGTCGTAGGGGTCGAAGGAGCCGGTGTTCAGGTCGCCGGCCTGGAGGAGGACGATGTGGGCGGCGGCGGGTGTGCTGGCCAGCGCTGCACGCAGGGGCCCGGCACGCAGCTGGCCGTTCTCATCGGTGGCGATGTCGATGACGCAATCGCGCCCCAGCCCGAGGAGGCGCACGGCGCGTTCGATGGTGCCGTGGCGTTGGTCGCCGCTCAGCACGCGGATGGGCGGCGCGCCGATCAATCCCCGCTGCTCGACGTCCCAGCCCCTGGCCGCGAGCACTGCATTGCGGGCGGCGGCGAGACAGGTGACGTGCGCCATCTGGCAGCCGGTGACCAGGGCAAAGCTGGCGGTGGACGGGAGGTGGAGGAGATCGAGCAGCCAGCGGCCACACACTTCTTCGACCACCGCCGCGGCCGGAGCGACGGCGAACATGCCGGCATTCTGGTCCCAGGTGGAGGTCAGCCAGTCCGCTGCCAGCGAGGCAGGCAACTTGCCGCCGATCACCCAAGAGAAGAAGCGCCCGCCGCTGCTGTGGGTCAGGCCGCCGGCAACGTCGCGCACCAGTTGATCAACGACGGCCCGTGGATCGACGGGAGCGGCGGGCAGGGGTTTGCCGAGGCGCGTGCGCAGTTCCTCGAGGCTGGTCGTGGCGGCGACCGGCGCCTCGGGCAGTGCCTCCAGATAAGCCAGGGCGTGATCGAGCGTTTGTCTGAGCAACGGCGGGTAAGCAGTCTCCGATTTCATGGCGCGCTCTCCTTATTGTGAAAGTCGCGTACGCGACTCGCGAACCTCCCTTCTCCCCTTGCGCGAGAAGGGCCTGGGGGTGAGACGGGGAATTCAGGGAGCATGCTCACTGCCCGTCGAACGATTCCGGCGTGCAAGCCGGAATGCGCACTGCAAGTGGAGGGGGCCGGTCATGACTTCCATGATTTGGGGTGTCTCCACGTGTCATGACCGTTAGGAAGGCCACGGCCGCGAGTTCTGCGGCAGCCTTGGACCCGGCAGTATAGGCATGCCTGTCCGTCGAGGTCCATCGCTGTCTTCCGGTCGGACGACGGTCTGCGGTCGGCCGCACAAGAGGGGCAATCACCTGACCCTAACGCAAAGATGGGATAATCGGGCATGCACGACAGCAACCTCTTTCTGCGGGCATTCCACGCCCTGCAACCCCGACCGCGATTCCGACAGCGAGCTGCATGATGACGCATCATCAGGAGACGCCCCAGGCTGCCGACCAGCATCGCATCCCGCTTGAAGCCTTGCAGCAGCGCCTGCAATGCACGGGGGAGGGACTGAGTACGGCGGAGGCCGCGCAACGACTGCTCGAGTTTGGCAGCAATGAACTGCGTGTGCGCAAGGAGACGCCCGAGATCGTCAAGTTCCTGCGTCAGTTCGGCAACTTCTTCGCATTGCTGCTCATCGTCGGTTCGGCACTGGCGTTCTTTGCCGACTACCTGCAGCCGGGCGAAGGCAATTTCTATATTGCCGTCGCGCTGCTGGCGGTGGTCCTGCTCAACGCGCTGTTCACCTACCTTCAGGAGCGGCAAAGCGAACGCATCATGGAGAGCTTTCGCAACATGCTGCCGTCGATGATCAGCGTGCAACGCGATGGGCGGATGGCGCGCATCGAGGCACGATTGGTGGTGCCGGGCGACGTGATCGTGCTCGAAGAGGGCGATCGGGTACCGGCCGACGGGCGACTGATCGAGGTCAATCAGCTGAAGGTAGACCATGCTTCCCTGACCGGCGAGAGCGAACCGCAGTTGCGCAAGGTGGACTGCACCCACGACAAGCTGATGGAGAGTCGCAACATGGTGTTCTCCGGCACGCTGGTGCAAAGCGGCAACGGACGCGCGCTGGTGTACGGCACCGGCATGCACACGCAGATCGGCCAGATCGTGCAATTCACCAAGCAGGCGGGCGCGGTGGAGACGCCGATCCGCAAGGAGCTGCGTCATTTCATTCGCGTCATCTCGGCTATTGCGATCGCGCTCGGCCTACTGTTTTTCGCGCTCAGCGTGCTGCTCGGCAATCCCTTCATCGGCAGTCTGATCTTTGCCATCGGCATCATCGTCGCCAACGTCCCGGAAGGTCTCCTGCCGACGGTGACGCTGGCGCTGACCATGGCCTCCAAACGCATGGCGAGGAAGAATGCCCTGATCAAGAATCTGGAAGCGGTGGAGACGCTGGGTTCGACCACCGTGATCTGTACCGACAAGACCGGCACCATCACCCAGAACCGGATGCGGGTCGCGACGCTGGTGCTGGGCGAAGAGGAATGGTCGGCCGATCAGAGCGGCCTCTCGCAAGCGGAAGGCTTTGCCGAGGCCTGGGCGGCCATGGTGCTGTGCAACAACGCCCGCCTGACCGACGAGCGCTATCTGGGTGATCCGACCGAGGGCGCCCTGTTGCTTCTGGCGCAGGCCTTGCAGCCCATCGGCGATCTGGCGGCGCGCTTTCCGCGTGTGCACGAAAGCCCGTTCGACTCGGCCACGAAACGCATGATCACCACGCACAAAGCCGGGAGTGGTGAACAGGGTGAGAACGCTCGGCCCAATCTCGCCTACATGAAGGGAGCGCCCGAAGTCGTCTTCAGGAAATGCACGCATCGCCTGCATCACGGCGAGCGGCTTGAATTCGAGGCCTCGGCACGTCGCAAGGCCCTGGAACAGTACGAAGTGCTGGCGGCGCGTGGCGAACGGGTGCTGGCGCTGGCCTGCAAGACGACCGACGCCGATGCCGCCAGCGAGGAGGATTTCGTCTATCTGGGATTGGTGGGCATGCTCGATCCCCCACGCCCGGAGATCGCCGAGGCGATCGACAGCTGCCGCAGCGCAGGCATCCGCGTCTTCATGATCACCGGTGACTACTCCACCACTGCCGAGTCCATCGCCCGTCAGGTCGGCCTGTTCACCGGCGACGGGCGGGTCGTGGAGGGCGAGGACTTGTTGGCGATGAGCGCGCAGGAGTTCTCCGTTCTGCTGGATGGTCGCGAACTGGTGTTCGCACGTTCCACGCCTCTGCAGAAGCTCCAGATCGTCAAGGGCTTGCAGCAGAAGGGTGAGATCGTCACCGTCACCGGCGATGGGGTGAACGATGCACCGGCCTTGAAGAACGCCAATATGGGCGTGGCCATGGGCCTGTCCGGTACCGAGGTGGCGAAAGAGGCGGCGGACATGGTGCTGATGGACGACAACTTCGCCACCATCGTGCAGGCCGTCGAAGAGGGGCGCACCATCTTCGCCAACATCAAGAAATTCATCGCCTACATCCTGACCAGCAACGTCCCCGAGATCCTGCCTTTCATTGCCTTCGTGGCCGTCGACGCGCCGCTGGCACTGACCGTGGTGCTGATCCTGACCATCGACCTGGGCACCGACATCCTGCCGGCCCTGGGGCTGGGACGCGAACTGCCGGAAGAGGACGTGATGAAACAGCCCCCGCGCCGTCGCGACGAAAGACTGCTGACCTGGCCGCTGCTGGGTATGAGCTACGGCATCATCGGCATGCTGCAGGCCACCGCCGGATTCTTCGCCTTTTTCGTCGTGCTGCACCGCGGAGGCTGGGTGTGGGGTGCCGAATTGCCGACCTCGAGTCTGCTCTATCAGACGGCCGTCACGTCCTTCTTTGCGGCCGTGGTGATCTGCCAGGTGGCGGATGTGCTGATCTGCCGCACGCGCCGGCAGAGCATCCTCTCCGCCGGCATCTTCCGCAACAAACTGATCTGGCT
>LBIU01000533.1 GCA_000987445.1 Candidatus Accumulibacter adiacens
CTATTGCTGGCACCCTATCTGCGGCGCTTCGGGCAATACACGATCCCGGACTTTCTCGCGGCGCGTTATGGCGGCAATCCGGCGCGCCTGGTCGGCGTTTTTGCGACGGTACTGGCTTCCTTCGTCTACGTTGTGGCGCAGATCTACGGGGTTGGGCTGATTACCAGCCGCTTTGTCGGGCTGCAGTTCGAGATCGGGGTCTACGTCGGTCTGGCGGGTATCCTGGTGTGCTCCTTTCTCGGCGGCATGCGCGCGGTGACCTGGACGCAGGTGGCGCAGTACGCCATCCTGATCGTCGCCTATCTGGTGCCGGTGACCATCCTCTCCTACCAGGTCACCGGCATTCCGGTTCCGCAACTGACCTATGGTCATGTCCTGCAGAAGGTGCAGGTCCTGGAAGAAAAGATCTTCGACGAACCGGCCGAGATCGAGGCTCGCCGAATCTTTCGCGAACGCGCCGACGGCTATCGCCAACGCATCCTGAGCTTGCCCGAGTCGCTCGACGAGGAACGGCTGCGGCTGTCCGACCAGATTGAGGCGCTGAAAAACAGCAACGCGCAGATGCGCGAGGTCGTGGCTCTCGAGCGCGAGCGCCGCGAGTTGCCGAAAAGCAGCGACTCGGCAAGAGTGTACTGGGACAAGCTGATGCGCGAAGCGGCGCAGCGGGGCGCCGATCCGGAGCACCACCTGACGGCCTACCCGTCAGGGGGTGAGGAGGTGAGCGATACCGCGCGTCTCAACTTTCTCAGTCTGGTGTTCTGCCTGATGGTCGGTACCGCGGCCCTGCCGCACGTGTTGATGCGCTACTACACCACCCCCAGCGTTCGCGAGGCGCGCACTTCCGTCTTCTGGTCCCTGCTGTTCATTCTGGCGCTCTATCTGACGGCACCGGCCTACGCAGCGTTTGCCAAGTACGAGATCTACTCGACGCTGATCGGTTCGTCGATCGCGCAATTGCCCGTCTGGGTGAGCGCTTGGGGCAAGATTGGCCTGGTCTCGATCGAAGATGTCAATGGGGATGGCATTCTTCAGCTCGTCGAACTGGCGCTCAATCCGGATGTGGTTCTGCTGGCCACGCCAGAAATTGCCGGTCTGCCGTACGTCATTTCCGGCCTGGTCGCTGCCGGGGCGCTGGCGGCGGCTCTTTCTACCGCCGATGGCCTGCTGCTGACCATCGCCAGCGCCTTGTCGCACGACGTCTATTACAAGGTCTATCGTCCCGATGCGACCACCCAATGGCGGCTGGTCGTTTCGAAGACGCTGTTGCTGGTGGTTGCCGTGCTCGCGGCCACGGTCGCTTCGCTGAAGCCGGCGACGATTCTATCGATGGTCGCGTGGGCTTTCTCACTGGCCGGTGCGGCCTTTTTTCCGGCGCTGATTCTTGGCGTCTTCTGGAAAAGAGCGAATGCGGCGGGCGCCGTGAGCGGCATGGTCATCGGCCTGCTGGTAACCCTCTACTACATGGTTCGCGTGCAGGTGGACGCCATTCCCTGGCTAGGCATCCAGGGCATCGGCATGGAGCCGTGGTGGGGTATCCAGTCGACCTCGGCCGGGGTGTGGGGGGTGGCGGTGGGCTTCTTGACGATTGTCGTGGTCAGTCTGTGTTATCAGCCGCCAAGCATGGCCACGCAGGATTTCGTCGAAAGCGTTCGTTACCCGGAGCTGGAAGGTTCGTGAGGCGCCGCCGGCAGGCGAGATCCGCCTGGCTCGCAGAGACCATCGTTCGCGGCGTGGCGGCGGGGTGAGCTGAAGAATGCGACTCGAACGCAAGCATCGCGACTACTGGCGGCGCAACCTGAAGATGACGGCCTTGCTGTTGGCGGTGTGGTTCGTGGTCAGTTTCGTGGCCAGTTTCTTCGCCAGAGACCTGGCCGAGATCACGGTCATGGGTTTCCCGCTGGGGTTCTACATGGGCGCCCAGGGGGCGCCGCTGATCTATCTGGTGATCATCTGGTGGTATGCACGCTACATGAACCGGCTCGATCG
>LBIU01000534.1 GCA_000987445.1 Candidatus Accumulibacter adiacens
CAGGGCTCAACAGGCAGAGGGCAAGGCACAGCCGCAACAATGAAGCAAGCATATCAAGGTGTCCACGTGGAGAGGGCGCAAGCCAGGCGCTGCCATTCGCTCTCGCGACCAGGCAGGCCGCAGCGCAGCAAGCCGTGCGCCGGAAAATACCGGGTGAGAATGGCCTGGCGTGCCAGGTGTTCGAATAGAGAGGCCGCATGCGATGTCGCCAGGCTGGCGAACAAGGCCGTGCCGCCGAGTTCGCCGAAAGGCCGCAGCAACGCCGTCAGCCGCGCCGCGGCGGCGGCCAGTTCGCGGCGAGTCTGTGCCTGCCAATGGCGATCGGCCAAGGCCAGTCTGGCCACCGCACGCGCCGGACCGGACAGCGGCCAGGGACCGATCGCTTCGCGCAGCAGCGCCAGCCTGTCGTCGGCAGCGAAAACAAAGCCGACGCGCGCCCCGGCCAGGCCGAAGAACTTGCCGAGCGAACGCAGGACAATCAGATTGGGCGCCTCGGGGCTACCGGCCAAAGCCGCCAGGCAGTTCCCGGGCTCGACGTCGCCAAAGGCTTCGTCGACCACCAGCCAACCGCCGCGCCGCCGCAACTGCCGTGCCGCAGCGAGCAATTCGTCGGCCGGCAAGCGCCTGCCGGTCGGGTTGTTGGGGTTGCAAAGCACGATCATTGGCGTCGCCACGGCCAGCGCGCGCGGCAACGAAACGTTTTCCAGGCGGCGCAGCTTGTGGCCAGCCCGTTGCCAGGCCTGGGGATGCTCTTCGTAGATCGGCGTCATGCAAGCCACCGCCAGCGGGGCGAAAAGCGCCGGCAGAAGCTGGATAGCGGCCTGCGAGCCGGGCACCGCGAGCAAGCGCTCGCTGCCATAGTAGGCGGCGGCCGCGCCATCCAGGCCGTCGTCGTCCTCGGGCAGGCGTTGCCAGCACTGCGGATCGAGCACGGGCACCGGGTAGGCATGCGGGTTGATGCCCGTCGACAGGTCGAGCCAGTCGGACAGCGGCCACTCGCCGAAGGCTGCATAGCGCGCGGCGGCGGCGCGCAGTCGACCACCGTGTTCAAGCACGCGCCAGACCCCAGCAGACGAGCAGCGCCAACCACAGCACGACGCTGCGGCGAAGCAAGGTCAGCGCTTGCGCAATATCCCCGGCGCCGGCAGGGCGGCCTTCGCCGAGTGGCGGCCGCGGCTCGAGACGGCCGTGATAGACAGCCGGCCCGCCAAGGGCGACGCCCAGGCTGCCGGCGCCGGCCGCCATCACCGGACCGGCATTGGGGCTCTTCCAGCTCGCGGCCTGCTCGCGCCAGCAACGCAGGGCCCTGCGCGTGTGGCCGCAAAGCGCATAGGAGAGCGCGGTCAGGCGAGCCGGCACGAAGTTGAGCAGATCGTCGACCCGCGCCGCTGCCCAGCCGAAGTCGGCAAAGCGCGGGTTGCGGTAACCCCACATGGCGTCCAACGTATTGGCCAGGCGAAAAAGCAGCGCCCCCGGCCCGCCCAGCAAGGCGAACCAGAACAGCGCCCCGAAAATGGCGTCGTTGCCGTTCTCCAGCGTCGATTCGAGGCAGGCACCGGCGACGCCAGCGGCGTCCAGGTCGTCGGTCTGTCGCGAAACCATCCAGCCGACGTGCTGCCGCGCCTGCAGCAGATCGCCGCTCGCCAGGTCGTCGGCAACGCGGCGAGCGTGTTCGCCAAGGCTGCGCGCACCGAGCGCCAGGGTGAGCAGCAGCACATGCGCCAGCCAACCCAGCAGACCCCCCGGAATCAACCACTGGGCCAGAGCGAACGGCGGCAGGACGAGCAGGGACCAGGCCAGCAAGCCACGCAGACGGCGCCCGCGACCAAGGTTCAGGCGGCGCTCGACGGCATTGGCCAGGGTGCCAAAGCCGACCAGGGGATGCCAGCGCCGCGGCTCGCCGAGCAGTCGATCGAGCCCGACGCCGGCCAGCGCGGCAAGCGGAAGAAACAGCGCCGGCGGCAACTGGCCGGCAAGGAAGGCGGTGGAAAACACGGTCGGCATGCGAGAATCGGGGCAACGAAACCCTGGATTCTACGATGAACGAGCGCCCCACCCCCAGCCTGATGGTTCAAGGCTGCACTTCCGACTCCGGCAAGACGACGCTGGTCGCCGCCCTGTGCCGTATCCTGCACCGCCGCGGCGTGCGCGTCGCCCCCTTCAAACCGCAGAACATGGCGCTGAATTCTGCGGTCACCAGCGACGGCGGCGAGATCGGGCGCGCCCAGGCACTGCAGGCGCTGGCCGCCGGCGTGCCGACGCACTCCGACTTCAATCCGGTGCTGCTCAAGCCGGCGACCGACAAGCGGGCACAGGTGATCATCCACGGCAAGGCCCTGACCGACCTCGACGCACGCGACTACCACGCCTACAAGCCACGCGCCATGCAGGCGGTGCTCGAATCGTGGCAGCGCCTGGGGGCGCGGTACGAATGCCTGCTCGTCGAAGGCGCCGGCAGCCCAGCGGAGATCAATCTGCGCGACCGTGACATCGCCAACATGGGTTTCGCCGAGGCCGTCGATTGCCCGGTGATCCTGATTGCCGACATCGATCGTGGCGGGGTTTTCGCGCATCTCTGCGGCACCCTCGACCTGCTCTCGACCTCCGAACAGGCGCGCGTCAAGGGCTTTGTCATCAACCGTTTTCGAGGCGACATTGGCCTGCTCGAAAACGGACTGCGCTGGCTCGAGGAGCGCACCGGCAAACCGGTACTCGGCGTTCTGCCCTACCTGCACGGCCTCTACCTCGACGCCGAAGACGCCCTGCCACGCGATCGCCTGGCCAAGAAGGCCGCGGCGCTGAGCGTCATTGCGCCGGCGTACCCGCGCATCTCGAACCACAACGACCTCGACCCGCTGCGCTTCCACCCGGAAGTCGATTTTCGCTTCGTCGGCCCCAACGAGGCGCCGCCGGCCTGCGACCTGATCGTGCTGCCCGGCTCGAAAGCGGTCCAGGCCGACCTCGAATGGTTGCGCGCACAAGGCTGGGAGGAAGCAATCCGGCGACACCTGCGCTACGGCGGCAAGGTGATCGGTATCTGCGGCGGCCTGCAGATGCTCGGCCGCCAGTTGCACGATCCGCTGGGACTCGAAGGCCCTCCGGGCAGCAGGCCGGGGCTGGCCTGGCTGGACTACGAAACGCGGCTGGCCGCCGAAAAGACCTTGCAGAACGTCAGCGGCGAGTTGCTGCTAGCGGGCACGGCGAGGGTCAGTGGTTACCGCATCCACATGGGCGTCACCGAGGGCACCGCCCTGGCCACCCCGGCACTGCGGCTCGCCGGCCAGCCGGACGGCGCACTGTCGGCTGATGGCCAGATTCTGGCCACCTACTGCCATGGTCTGTTCGACTCGCCACCAGCGCTGGCAGCGCTGCTGACCTGGGCAGGTCACCGGCCGACGCAGGCCTTCGATGCCCAGCAGCGCCGGGAAGCCGACATCGATCGCCTCGCCGACGCCGTCGAAGCGCACCTGGATCTGCAGCAGCTGGCCGCCTGGCTGCCCGCGCAAGCGCTCCTGCCCGTTCCACGCACGGCCCGGCTCACCGTGCCGGCCGGCACTTAGTCGACCGGATCTTCGCCGCGCACCAGCAGCAACGACCGGCGACCCTTGCGCACCAGGCGCTCGGCGACGCTGCCGACGAAGAAGCGCTCAACACCGCGCAGGCCGTGCGTACCGACGACCAGCAGATCGGCCTGCCATTCGGCCGCCGCTTCGATAAGCATGTCGGAGACGTGCTTCTTCTCCGACTCGACGACCCGGGTTTCGGTCTCCACCCCAGCCGCACGCGCGGTCTCGGCAGCCTTGTCGACAAAGCCCTGCGCGCCAAGACGCAGGCGCGCTTCGGTCTTGCCGACGCTGTTTGGCAGCATCATCGCCACGTCGCGCTGGGCGAGAACGGTTTCATCGATGGCATGACAAATCGCGATCCGCGCGCCGGTGCTCTTGGCCAGTTCGATTGCCGTTTCCAGCACCCGGTTGGTCATGAAGCTCTGGTCCAGGGCGACCATGATTCGCTTGTACATAGCTCACTGCTCCTCGCTTTGCAGAGTAGTTGTCTGACAACCGGAAGAATAACACTCATCCCCCTTTCCGAAAACAGCGCCAAGGGGCAGCAGGGC
>LBIU01000535.1 GCA_000987445.1 Candidatus Accumulibacter adiacens
TCGTCCAGCCACAGCAAATCCCCTGGATTGGATGCAGGGTCGGGCGCCGGCACGAAGGACTTCAGCGGAATGCCGCCCAGCGTGCCGCTCGTTCCCGGAAGCATCCAGACGTCCAAGGTTCCGGAGATCTGCCCCAGACCGCCGGTAGGGCTCTCGCTGGTCAGCGTGAATTTGCCCAATCCGTTGTCCGTGAGGCGCATGGCGTCGGGCGCGGCGGGCCCACTCCCGTAGAGCGTCGCGAGGAACGACGGCAGTCCGCCCGGCTCGTTCTCCGGCGACGAATACGTGATCGACCTCGCGCCGCTGGCGAGTGCCGTATGATCCGCACTTCCGGTCGAGGCGCGGTCCACCGCAATCCAGCCGATCGTCTCCCCCATGAGCGCCGGTTCGACTCGCCAATCCAGTACCCGGTGGACGTTTGTGTTGGATCCCGTCGCGGCCGTGAACCCGGCGTAGAGCTGTGTTTTACTTCCGAACAGGGCTTTGAGATTCACCACCGCCGACACCGTCGGATTCGTTGGCTTGATCGCGGACGACGAGAAATACACCTGCATCAGGTTCGAAACGCCGTCGTAATCGACCCAAAGGTAGTGAGGCGAAATGGTGCTGGACTGGTTGAACGCGGCGACCGCGGTCCGCGCGACATTGCCTACCATGCTGGTATCGACGCCGACGTGGGGTCCGGTGACGCCGTCGGAAACGTTGTCGTACCTGTTCCCTGTACCCTGGAAACTGTCGATCTCGACCGCCAGGAACGGAGTCTGGCTGGCGTCCGGTAGGGCGAGGTCTCCCCCCGCGCCACCGAGAACACCGTTGCTGCTCGGCTGCAGGACGAACGCCAGGCCGTCGCCGCCGCCGCCCGACGGCGCAAAGATGTCGACCTTAGCCCACGCTTGGAAGCTGAAGTCCGCACTGAACTGGAGGTTAGAGGAAGACCAGAGCGAGCCACGCTGGTTTTGTGCCGACGAGGTCAACTGATAACCGCCACCACTCAGCGCCGACCCGTTCAGTTGCACGGCGTCGCCGAGCGCAAAGACGAGGCCATTCGCCCGGAGTTCGCCCACTTGCGCCGAGCCGTTGCTGGCGACAGCGGTGTTCCAGGCGTAGTTGTAGCGCGCATTCGCGCTAGTGTCGTCGAAGGTCTGGAGCTGGCTGAACAGCATGGCCGAGGCGTCCAATGACCCTTGGAACGGTACCTGGATCGGTCCCTGCAAGGTCTGGTTCGACGTGCGGTCAACAGCAACGGTCCCAGCCTCGATCACCGTGCCATCGGCCAGCACGTGGCGGCCCGCCTCGACGACGAGGAAGCGCAGGGTTTCGGTCGCGTGCGTATTGTCGAAACCGGACGGCTCTTGAAGTTGAATCTCGAACGTCGTCGCGAGATTGCCGGTCGCCTTGTCGATGCTCGTCGAAATATCCGAGATGCGCACCGCGACCGGGTCGGGGCCGTTCAGCGAAACCGGGCTGGCTATGACCACCGGGTTGGCATACCAGTGCTCGAGCGTAACGGTCTGCGCAGTGTGGTCCAGTCCGGTGACGGTCCCGTATTCGCCGATCGTCTCGCCGACGAGACCGATCCGATCGCTGCCCTGGGCCGGACCGGCGGCGTCGGTGACGTGAAAGACCTGGTGAAACACCGGTGCGCCGCCGCCAGCGTTCAGCCGACCGCTTGCGTCGACGGACAGGTAGTGGATCCCATCTCCGGCGCGCAGCGCGATGTCGCCATTGCCAAGGTCGAGGAGCTCGAACCGCTCCCACACGTCGATCGCGGACCGGTTGGCCTGAACCTCGCCGCCGCCGGCACCCTGGGCGCTGATGTAGCCGAGCGGCGTCTTCAGCGCCACTTGACCGTTGCCCAGCCATTCGATCGCCAGCGTTTGATCGGCACCAATGCTGGTCGCACCCGAATCGATGTGATTGACGCTGTCCCCGGACTGGGTCAGGTAGCCACCCGCGTAGCTGGTCAGCGCGATCTTGCCGCTGGTGCCCTGCAGCAGCAGCGGGTTGGCCGAGAGCTCGGCACTGAGCGCCAGGAAGGGATCGGCAGTCGTCACCACCGTGCCGTTACTCAAGCGGCGCAGATACAGCGGCACGCCGTTCGCCATGTCGGTCACGTACACCGGGATACCGGTATCGGTCGCCGTCTGATGGGCGTTGCCATCCCAGTACAGGGGCGTGCCGTTGGCCGCGTCGGTCACGTAGTAGATCACGCCCGTGTCGTTGGTCACCACCTTGCCGTTGGTGTCCAGGTAGAGCGGATTGCCGTCGGCATCCTTGCCCTGGACGCCGCGCCGCTGCACGCCCCGTTCCTGCGCGCCGCGCGCCTGCACGGCATCCTTGAGCAGCGCTCCGTTCGCGTCGAGCTTGACGGTGCGGATCCATACCTGGGTATCGCTGGTGGTATTGGTCACCGTCTGGGCCGGCGCGACCTCCACCGATGCGCCGGGCGCCAGCGTGAAGGCGGCCGGCTCACGCCGCTCCAGCGCATAGTCCAGAGCGCTGGCGCCGGGCGGCAGATCGCTCGCGCCGAGACCGATGGAGTCCGGCCAGCTGCGGGCGTTGGTGTTGGCCGTGGTGCCGGAGAGGGTGTCGGCAAAGACATACGGCGCCTGATCCAGCAAATCCTGCTGCGCCGCCCTTTTATCCGGGTCGCTGCTCAATACCTGCTGTACCAGGGTCTCGCGCAGATTGGCATCGCCGTCGAAGCTGAGCTTGGTGCCGAGGGCGGCCTGCTCGACCACCGTGCCGTTGGCGGTCAGCGTGTCGTCGCCGGCACCGCCGAGGATCTCGGTGTCGGCATTCAACTGGTTCAGGGTCACGCTGTCGTTGCCGCCGCCGAGGATCAGCTCGAGGTCCGTCCCGGCGGGCGCAGCCTCGATCGCGACCGTGTCCGCGGCTTCGCCGAGGCGCACTTCGATGCGCTCGAGTTGCTCGTATTCGATGCCGAACCAGGTTCCCGCGTTGTCGAATCCGCCACCGAGCCCGGTCAGGCCCGACAGGCCATAGACCGGATCCGCATCCGGTTTCGCCGCATCGAAGCGGATCTCGCCCAGTCCGACCCGGTC
>LBIU01000536.1 GCA_000987445.1 Candidatus Accumulibacter adiacens
CGCCGCCGCGCCAGAGTCGCTGGCGATTGCCCGCGCCTGCGCCGACGAGGCTCTGCACGGACGACCGTTCAAGTTCCTCGATATCGCCGCCACCAAACTGGGCCGCACGCACTTCGTGGTCCTTTACGTCGCGCCGGAGATCCCGGTCCTCGGCGAAACACTCGACCAACTGCGCGAGGCGCTGAGCGCCGTCCACGCGCGCAGCGGGGCGCCGGTGCGCTGTGAAGTGGTCGCGACGGCCAGCCCGCCGTTCCTGCCTCTGCCGCTTGCTGCTCGGTCGACGGCGGCACCGGAGTCGTAGCGAAACCCATTCTCGACCGGAATTCATGAAACCACCAGAAGGAACCACCATGACCAGAATCGTCAGAGCCTTCCGAAAAACCGCGACTGCCAGCGCGACCTTGATTCTTGCGCTTCTTGCTGTCATTAATCCGCTGCACGCCGGGGATGAAAAGCCCGAGGGCGAAAAAATCGACGCGTCGGATCCGACGAAAATATACACCTACCTTGGGGCTGGCCCGAAATACACCGACTACACGAATGGCGAACACATGACCGAGCTGAGAATTTCAGGCAACCTCGGGCTTTCCAAGAAGGACATGGTTTTTTTCAACGGCGGATACGGCCAGCACTCGGGCGACAAAGTACCCGGTAGCAACTCCGGATTCACCAATGCTCGCGCGCGATGGTTCCATCTGGTCGAAATGGATTACGCGGTCAGCTCGGGATACCGCGGCTGGGCAACGCAGATCGATTTGCAGCTGGCCGGCGAACTCAAGGGGACGGACGGACAGAATGTCCTCTCGTTTGGCGCGCTTCCGGCTTTCGGCCTCAACAAGCAATGGAGCTTGTATCTGCCGATGAACGTGGTGAACTCCTGGGACAAGAAGTTCGGAAGCTACAACGGCGTCGGTTTGAATGTTTCACCCTTGCTGGTCTATAACCCGGACAACTGGTGGGACGGCGCTTATGTGCAGTTCTGGGGCGGCTACACGCGCTTCGTCTCGGGAACTCTTTCCGGCGAAGGTGCTGGCCACCTCGACATCACGATTGCCGGCAAGATTACGCCCACGGTGACGTGGACCCTCCTGGCACAGAAGAACGTAGACGTCGATCTGCAATCGTACCGGCGCGATGAAAACTCGGGCCTGAAAAATGACTGGAATGCTTTTCTGTTCTTCACCACCTACTTCTAGACCAGAACCCCTGAAAACCGCGCCTCAAGGAGAAAAGAGCACATGAAGACCACCCTCAGATCGGCATTTGTACTCACCGCACTGGTCACCCACCTCGCCTTGGCGCAGGATTCCGAGACTTCTGCCCCGAAGAAGATCATGGACGGCTTCCCGCCAAGCAAGGAAAGCCAGGTGACTTTCGGCAATTACCGGCAGCATCCGTATAGCCAATGGGCTTTTCGCAATGCCGGCGCACCCCTGAACGTGTTGATGGTTCCGCGCGGCGGGAACATATTCCCGCTGCAGGAAAACATCGACGCCGAGATCGGCAAAATCCAGCTCAAGGACGCGGAAGGCAAGGACAAAACCGTCGATCAGATCCTTGACGAGAACGACACCGATGGCTACCTGGTGCTCGAGGGTGACGATATTCGCTATGAACGCTATTTCAACGGCTTGAGCCGAGACTACCAACACATCTGGTTCTCGGCGACAAAGTCTCTGACCAGCACCGCATTCGGAGTTCTGCTCGCCGAGGGCAAGGTCAACTTGAATGATTCGCCCGCCAAATATATCCCTGAACTGAAAGGCAGTGGTTTCGAGCGAGTGACGATCCAGAATGTGCTTGATCACAGCAGTGGGCTCGATTTCAAGGAGAACTACACCGACCCGAACTCGGACTTCTTGAAGCATTATGGCCCGGCAATGAACATGGCCAGAGTACCGGGGGGTCGCGACGCCGAACCGCAGAACACCGAGATCTACGGCATTTACGACTTCCTGTCCAAGTTCATTCGCCCGAACCACAAGGAAGTCGCTGGCGATGTTTTCGATTACAACTCGGCCAATTCAGACGTCCTTGGCTGGCTGATCGCCCGGATATCGGGCCTGCCTTACGACCGGTTCATCCAGCAGCACATCTGGTCGAAGCTCGGCGCCGAGCACGACGCCTATACGGTCGTCGACCGCGCCTATATGGGTATAGCGACGGGCGGCTTCAACAGCACGCTGCGCGATGCCGCGCGTTTCGGCAAGATGATTCTCGACAGGGGGAGGTTCAACGGTCAGCAGGTGATTCCCGCCGAGTGGGTTGACGCATCGCTCAAGCTTTCTGCCACAGACAAGGAGAAGATGAAGAACAACGAAAGGTATCGAAGCGCCGCGTGGGTCGCGTACAAGAACATGTGGTGGATACTCGACGAGAAGAAAGGCGAGTACGCCGCCGTCGGGATTCACGGGCAGGTGATCTATATCAATCGCGACGCCAAGCTCGTGGTTGCTTTCTTTTCAAGTCAACCCGTTGCCTCCGCGGCAGGCAACAACAGCTTCTGGTCGAAAATCATGGCCACCCAGGCGATCGCACGGAAACTGAAGGGGCAGGGAGAGAAGTAGGCAGTCGCCTACGGAGCAAGCGGGCGGCGCTCGCGCAGGGCCTGCGCCAGCGTCCCGGCATCGACGTACTCAAGCTCGCCGCCGACCGGCACCCCGCGGGCGATGCGCGAGACGCTGACACCGCGGCTCTTGAGCATTTCCGAGAGGTAGTGCGCGGTCGCTTCGCCCTCGTTGGTGAAATTGGTGGCGATGATCACTTCGCGCACCACCCCATCGCTGGCCCGCGCCAACAGGCGCTCGAGGTGCAACTCGCCGGGACCGATGCCGTCGAGAGGCGAGACCCGGCCCATGAGCACGTAATAGAGCCCGCAATAGGCGTGCGTCTGCTCCATCATGTTCATGTCGATCGGCGTTTCGACGACACAGAGCTGGCTCGCGTCGCGCCGGCTCGACACACAGCGGCTGCAGATTTCGGCCTCGGTGAGCGTGTTGCAGCGCTGACAGTGGCGGAGCGCACCAAGCGCGCGCTGCATGGCATCGGCCAGGCGGCCGGCACCGGCGCGGTCATTCTGCAAAAGGTGGTAGGCCATGCGTTGAGCCGATTTCGGCCCAACGCCTGGCAAACAACGCAAAGCCTCGATCAGCGCTTCGAGACTCGACGGAGCGTTCATCAGAAAGGCAGTTTCATCCCGGGCGGCAGGTTGAGCCCTGCGGAGAAGCCGGACATGCGCTCCTGGGAGAGCTCCTCGGCGCGACGCATGCCGTCGTTGAGCGCGGCGGCAATCAGGTCTTCGAGCATTTCCTTGTCGTCCATCACCGACGGATCGATGGTCACCCGACGCACATTGTGACTGCAGGTCATCAAGACCTTGACCATGCCGGCGCCGGACTGGCCTTCGACTTCGAGCTGGGCCAGCTCGTCCTGCGC
>LBIU01000537.1 GCA_000987445.1 Candidatus Accumulibacter adiacens
GGTCATGGCGAAGGAACCGAACCATGTCTCGCCGGAGGTGTATCTGGCGCGCCACTGCTGACGGCCAGCGAGGCAAATTCTTGGAAAATTCGCGATTCGATGTGCGGCTTCTCGGGTGGCCCCTCCCATTTGCGGCGTCGTGGCCTCGCCGCCTGATACGGTGATCAGGTCCTTCGTGACGTGGCTTGGAGGATGTTCCGGGTGTCTGGAAAGTCGAGTTCAATGTCCAGAACCGCGGCGAGGAGCGTTTCACCCGGCGCTTCGAAACGGCCTCGGCGAGCTCGAAGTTCCCCATTCGCGAAGGAATGCTTGCTCGCACTTCCGCCGCCCATGCATTCAGGAATTGGGCATTGGCCGCCTGCGCCTGAGCGGGCATGGCGGCGAAGGCGGCGGCCAGCAGGGCAGCAGTGCGCGCGACGGCGAATCGCCGATCCGCATCTTCCGTCGCCATGACGTGGCGAAAGTGCGCATGCACTACAAGGACCGCGACCAGCCACCCGCTGCCAGAAACACGGGCCGGCGCGGCTCAAGCAGGCAGCGGTACCGCCATGAAGGGTGCCCGGCCGCTTGCCAGGTAGGCCTCGCAGTGCGCGATGTATTCGCGCGTGCTCTTGGGCATCGGCGTGCGTGCGCGTGCGATATAGAACACCAGGTCGCGGCCGTTGCGTAGGATCTGCAAGCCATCCGAAACGCTGTGCAGCGGGCGGCCCGGGCGCTTGTCCGCCGCCTCCGCAACCGCTTGCGGTGCGAAATTGGCCAGTCGTTCGCCGGCGGTGACCAGGTGCGACCAGACGTCGAAGATGCCCGGGTCGGTGCGCAGTGTCTCGGTCTTGACCTTGGCCGCGTTGGCGAAGTCCTGGATCGGCGCCGCGACCGCCTCGAAAGTCGGAATGCGGCTGAAGTTGCCGATCATCGCCTCGGCGATCAGGTCGATGTCGCGCATGCTCTGGCCAATCTTGACGTAGCGGCTCTCGTAGAAGTCCTCGATCGGGATCGAGAAGGCCCGGAAAGGTTCGCCCCACAATTCGTCGATGCCTTCCTCGCCGCTGCGGTGCAGGACGAAGCGGCCGAGTTCCATGGCTTCGAGCAGGCATTGACCGCATTCGCGCATCAGCGCATTGTCGCTGCGAATCTCGATGCCATCGGCCTGCAACTCGACCAGCCGTCTGAAGATGTCGATCGCCCGGTTGAACAGGGCACCCGCCAGCATGCCGGCCTTGACACGGTACCGCGCCGGATCGGTTTCGGCCGCGTGACTTTGCCGCGCTTCGCCGAGTCGGCAGCCCGGAATGTTGAGGCCGTGCTCGGTGTGATTGAACAGCCGGCGGGCGAGTGCTTCGATCAGCGACTTCTTGCCCTGGAGCGAATCGACCGGCACCGGATAAGTCTTGATCCAGTAATCGTTGTAGAGCACCCGTTCTTCATCGTCGATGACTCTTCGCGTTCCCTCGGGCGGCAGTTGATCGACGGTCGAGCTGCGTTCGAGGCGGTAAACATTGTTCATTGGCGTGATTTCCAGACGGCAGGTGTTTTGCCTGAAGCAAGAAGCATGCGCGCTCTTCACCGCTTTCACGGTTTCTACACGCTTGTTTTTATGGATGAAAGTCTTGTCGAGGCCTTATGGCGCCGTCAGGTACGCCATAAGGCGGTGCGTTTTTGGCCCGGAAGTGGCCTTCCTGCACCGTGCCGGCGCATCGGTTCCGGCACTGCGCCGCAACAGGTCGCGGTGCCCGGGCCCGGTGTTTCCGCCCATTTCCGGCGGGCCGCGCCTTGAATGCTGCGGCGCACCATCCCTGTGCCCGGCCGACCGAAATTGGGGCGTGGCGCCCAACTTCCCGTCCATCGGAAGGCGAGAATTTCGAGAAATGTCCATGATGTCAGTCGGTTATGGAGTTGGCACGACTGTTGCTTAACAATGTCAGGCATGGTGAGCCAGTCCGCATCGCTCGAAGTGCCACCGATAAAACTCTGACAAGGAAGCATCCCATGGAAAAGAAATTCGAGAGCACGCGCCCGGCGCGCCGCTCGCGCAAGATGATGCGGCTGCTGTTGGCGGCCGTGGCCGTGAGTACGCAACTGGCCGGTGCTCCCGTCATGGCCGCCCAACCGAAGCTGGAAAAGCCCGATCTCAAGTTCGGCTTCATCAAGCTGACCGACATGGTGCCGCTGGCCATCGCCTACGAAAAAGGCTATTTCGAGGACGAGGGTCTCTACGTCACCCTGGAAGCGCAGGCCAACTGGAAGGTGCTTCTCGACCGCGTCATCTCGGGGGAACTCGACGGTGCGCACATGCTCGCCGGCCAGCCACTCGGCGCGACGATCGGCTACGGTACCAAGGCCGAGGTGATTACCGCCTTCAGCATGGATCTGAACGGCAACGGCATCACCGTTTCCAACGCGGTGATGGAAAAGCTCAAGGCCAAGCTGCCCAAGCAGGCGGACGGCAAGCCGGTGCATCCGATCAAGGCCGATTACCT
>LBIU01000538.1 GCA_000987445.1 Candidatus Accumulibacter adiacens
GCCGTTGCCGGTGCCGCCGAAGACCACCGGCAGGCTCAGCGTGTCGCCGATGACCACGGCGTGATTGCCGACACTGATCTGCGGCCGCCGATTGACGTCGAAAACGCGCAGCTGAACGCTCTGCGTGCTGATCGAATTGTCGGCGCCGCGGCCGTCGTTGGCGCGGAAGATCAGGGTGTAGGTGCGGCTGTCGCCGCTGCTGTTGTCGACGACGTTTTCCGGTGTCCACTCGAAGCGACCGTTGCTGGCGTTGAACGAGACGCCGGCCGGCGTTTCCTGGTCATGCATCAGGCTCAGCTGCACGGCGTCGCGATCGGCGTCGGCGGCGACGACGGTGAAGGCCAGGGTCTCGCCTTCGTCGATCAGCTGCAGCGGCATCGGCAGGATGCGCGGTGCCTGGTTGGCGTTGGCGACGACGATCTCGATGTCGCGGCTGAAGGCCGCCATGCCGTCGCTGGCGCCGAGGCTGAAGCGCCAGTGCCCGGGACGTATCGCGCCGGGGTCGGGGTCACTGCCGTCCTGCGCGGCGAAGAGATCGGGCGTCCAGTCGAGGGTTGCGCGCGGGCCGTCGGCGCCGAAGCGCATGCCGCGCGGCAGACCGCCGACGCGCCAATGCAGTGCATCGGCGTCGCTGTCCTGCGCGAAGACCTCGAGGGCCAGTGGCTGCCCTTCGCGGGCACTGACTTGCAGCGCGGGGGTTTCGCCGGATGCGCTGCTGTCATCGGCGAGCGGCTGGCCATTCACCAGCACGCCGAGTAATTCAGGCGCCGTGTTTTCGGCGCGAACGAGGATGCGCAGCCGGTGTCGGCTGACGTTCGGCAGCGGCTGCTCGGGATTGCCGAAGCCGCCGTCCTGCGGCGGCAGGCCGCTGTCGGTGACGATCAGCTCGATGTCGCGGCTGCCCAGGTCGTCGGCGCGCGGCGTCCAGCGCAGCGTCGCCAGCCCGTACTGGCTGCCCGGAATCAATTCGGCATTGAGCGGCAGACCATTGCTTGTCCAGGTGAGCGGGTCCTGGTCGAGATCGCTGGCGACGACGGCCACCGACAGCGGCTGGTCGACCAGGGCGACCACTTGGCGCGGCGCGGCGATCAGCGGTGCTTCGCTGAGGCTGCGCACGCTGAGGACAAAGGATCGCGCTTCGCTGAGCCGCTGCGTGGCCTCGCCATCGCCGTCGTCGCTGGCGGTGATGGTGAGCGCGTAGTCGCCGCGGTCGCCTGCGCCCGGTGCGAAGCGGATGCTGCCGCGCAGTTGCGCACGGGAGGGGTCATCTTCCGGGCCAGTGGCGGCGGAGGGCAACTGCGTGTAGCTGGCAAAACGCGGCAAGCCGCTGATGGTGATGGCGATTGGATTGCCGTCGGCGTCGCCGACGCTGAAGGGAATTTCGAGCACGCTGCCGGCGTCGACGAAGGCATTGTCGAGGTCGCCGATCTGCGGCGCGCGGTTGGCGTTGCTGACGATGATCGGCAGCGTCATCTGGCTGACCGCCGGTATTCCGGTGCCGTCACCGTCGTCGCTGGCGGTGACGACGACATGGTAGCTGCCGGCCTGGGTGTGGTTCGGCGTCCACAGGATTTCCGTCGTCTCGGCGTCGAAGATGGCGCCTTCCGGCAGGCCGCTGAGCTGGTAGCTGATCGTCGGCGCGGTGTCGTCCAGGCCGCTTTCCGGGCCGATCGCTTCGCTGCCGGGACGCATGCGGATGCGCGGCTCGACGGCCGGGTTGTCGGGGTTGAAGGCGAAGACGCCGATGCGTAGCGGCTGGCCCTCGAGCACGCGCCAGGTTTCGGGCGCGGCGAAGACGGGGGCGCCGTTGGCGTTGGCGACGTTGAGGACGAGGTCGCGGTCGACCACGCTGCGCTTCGTTTGTCCCGCGGGCGATGTCCAGGTGGCGACGGCGCTGACCGGGACGCGGTAAGTGCCCTGCTGAGCGAAGCCCGGAGTCCAGGCGAACCAGCCGCTCTGCGC
>LBIU01000539.1 GCA_000987445.1 Candidatus Accumulibacter adiacens
GAGGCCAAGGCGGAGGCCAAGGCGGAGGCGGCGGCTGCGGCGCGAGTCGAGGCGGTTGCGGACCTCAAACGTCAGCGTGCCGAGATGTCAACAAGCAAGCCTGCGGTCGCGAATGCGTCGGCTTCGCGGCGTATCGAGCTTGACCTGAACGCCTTGGCGACGAGCGGACTGATCAGCCCGGATGCGCCGCGCTCGCAGATTGCCGATCAGTATCGGGTGGTCAAACGGCCCTTGATTGCCAACGCCATGGGCAAGGGGGCTGCGCCGGTCGAGCGCGGCAACCTGATCATGGTCACCAGCGCGATTTCCGGAGAGGGCAAGAGTTTTTCGGCGATCAATCTGGCGATGAGCATCGCCATGGAGATGGATAACACGGTGATGCTGGTCGACGCCGACGTGCCCAAACCTTCGGTGCTCAAGATGCTGGGTTTGCCGCCTTCGCGCGGACTGCTCGACGTGCTGACCGATGACTCGGTCGATCTCTCACAGGTGCTGCTGAAGACCAACGTCGAAACCCTGACCATCCTGCCGAGCGGGACGCAGCACGCGCGGGCGACCGAGCTCCTGGCCAGCGACGCGATGGTCGAGCTGCTCGAGGAGATGGCGACCCGCTATCCGGATCGGATCATCATTTTTGACTCGCCACCACTGTTGATGACCACCGAGTCGCGAGTGCTGGCCACCCACATGGGACAGGTCGTCGTCGTCGTCAAGGCAGAAAGTACGGTTCGCAGCGACGTCAAGCACGCCTTGGCCGCCATCGAGTCGTGCCCGGTGAAGCTGATGCTGCTCAACCAGGCGCGCGGTAGCGGCCAGGATGGTTACGGATACGGCTACGGTTATGGTTATGGCTACGGATACGGTTATGGTTATGGGTCAGACGGTGCTTGAGCGCAAGGGGTGTGGTGCGGGTGGCCAACCGCGGTTCGCTGTTTTTCGCTTTCATCGTCGCGATGCGGTCGGCGAGGGTAAGCGACCGCGAAGGAGTCTGGGCGCATTGTTGCTGCTCGCTCTGGCTGGCACTGCCGCTCCTGTGCACGCAGGGAACTGGAGCATCGTGCCGTCGATCGGGGTCAACGAGACCCTGACCAACAACGTCTTCCTTTCTTCCACCGATACGACCAGCGATTCGGTGACCGGCATCGCGCCAGGTATCTCGATCGACGGCAGAGGCGATCGCGCCAGCCTGCGCCTGAACTACGTGTTTACCCAGTATCTCTATGCGCGCGAGACGCAAGAGAACAACCACCAGAGTGCGCTGAACGCAATCGGAACGCTCGAGGCGATCGAGGACTGGCTGTTCATCGATGCGACGGGCACTATTTCGCAGCAATATCTTTCGGCATTCGGTGCCGTTTCGCCTAGCTCCGCCAACGTCGATAGAAACCGAACCCAGACTTCGAGCTACTCGCTGTCGCCTTACCTCAAGGGCAGGTTGCTGGGCTGGGCCGATTACCGCTTGCGTTACCAGGCGACCACGACCAACTCGCAATCAAGTCTGGCGACGAACCTCGACTCACGTGAGTGGAGCGGCGGGTTGAACGGGTCCACGCGCTGGAATCACATCACTTGGGCGCTGGATGCGAGCGACCTGAAGAGCGACTATGAAAGGGGTCGGGACTACGAGGCATCGAACTATGGCGTCACCCTTGCGTATCGTTTCAGCCCGCAGTTTCAGGCTTCTCTGATTGGTGGCCGTGAATCGAATGACTACGTCAGCCTGGACCAGCAGACGAACTATACGCGCGGTTTCGGTTTCGACTGGACGCCGAGCCAGCGTACGCAGCTGACCGCGATCGTCAAGAACCGCTTTTTTGGAACCGGCTGGGATGTCAACTTCAGCCATCGCCGACCGCGTTCGATGGTCACCTTTCGTTCCAGCAAGGATGTGTCCTTTCAGCCACCCGGGGTCGGCAACACCGG
>LBIU01000540.1 GCA_000987445.1 Candidatus Accumulibacter adiacens
CGCTTGCCGAAAGCTCAGAAGCGGTGCGAGAGCGTCAGTCCGATCGCCGGTGCGCTGTTGTACTCGTCCTTGTAGACCTCGTGGCCGCCGGAGTTGCTGACCGTCAGCTTGCCGTTGACGAATCCCGCCGCATAAAAGTCGGCGCGGGTCGCCTTGTCGAAGCTGTAGGAGAGCCGCGCGAAGAGCGGAATGAAGCGGTTTTCGCCAATGCCGCCGGGCACCGGGCCGTCGTCCTTCAGGCGGAAGCGATACGAGCGGTAGGAACCGCCGCCGCCGACTTCCCAGCGCTCGGAAAGCGCGTAGGCGAGTTCCAGTCCTGCGCCGCCCGCGGGTCCGGCCTGCAGCGGGTTGCCCAGCCGCAGGCGGTCGGTGATCTTCCAGTTGACGACCACGAAAGGGAAAACCTTGTTTTCGTCGATCTGGCGAAAGACGCCCAGACCGAAGCCGAGCACGAGATCCGGCGAGAAGGTCCGGGTGGCGGTCAGCAGCGCACCATAGTTCAGCGAGTCGCTGGCTTTGGCGCCGGATTCGCCGCTCCATTCGACGCTCGGGCTGAAGCCCAGCCGCCAGTCGGGTGTGACGGCGTAGGAGAGATTCAGGCCGACCAGCGGCGCGTTCAGTCGCGACCACGGCGCTCGGCCGCCGAAGGCCGCCGGCTTGTCCCAGTTCCAGTCCTGATAGTCGTAGCGCAGGCTGAAGCCGGCAGCGACCTGCGGTGTGAACTGACGGGTGACGTTGCCGCCGATCTGCACGCCAGCCCAGCGAAAATCGCCACCCTTATCGAGGTCGGTGTCGAACTGATTGATTCCGGTGATCGCTCCCGAAGTCGTCACGTCGCCAGGCTTGAGGCCTTGGGCGAAGGCCGGGGTGGCAAGGAGTGCAGCTGCGATGAGTGCGATGGGTGCGATGGGTGCGGCCGGGCCAACGGCTGAGGTGGTGGGATGGAAAAGCATTTGGAGCCTCCGAAGAGCCAATGGATCGACAGATAGTACTCTATTTGACCAGGACATGTTATGAAAACGTTGACTATAAAGTCCCATGCTTCGCCATTTGACACCAGGTTTGTATGTTATTGTCCAGGACAGAAATGATTCCAAAGTGAGGTTATTGAGATGAGCTACCTAGCGCTTCCAGCGGGCGCTCGCCATCGGTGGGCTGGCCTGCTGCTTTCCCTGCTTGCTCTGAGTGCCTGTTCAACGGCCCCGCCCGAGGGAGTGAATCCGGTCACTCCCTTCGATCTGACGCGCTACGAAGGGAAATGGTACGAGTTGGCGCGGCTTGATCATTCCTTCGAACGTGGGCTCAGTGATGTCAGCGCCACCTACCGCGCGCAGCCAGACGGCAGTGTCGAGGTCATCAACCGCGGCTACGACAATGAACGTAAAGACTGGCGGCAGGCGGTCGGGCGAGCCGTGTTCATCGGCCCTCAAGATCGTGCCTCGCTCAAGGTGTCGTTCTTCGGGCCCTTCTATGGTGGCTACCACGTCGTCGCCCTGGATCAGCAGAAGTACCGCTGGGCGATGGTCGTCGGGCCGAATCGCGACTACCTCTGGATTCTCGCCCGAGACAAGCAAATCCCCGCGGAGCTTCGTGATCGCTTGCTTGGCCAGGCGAGGGCGCTTGGCTTCGCGGTCGAGCAGCTGATCTGGGTCGATCAGACGCGCCAGGGTGGCTAGTCGCGCCGTTCCAGCGCGCGCCGCAGCGCGCTCACCTCGTCGTTCAGGCGGCGGATCTCGGTCATCACCTCGCGGTGCTCGTTGTCCACCAGTTCGCGGGTCTCTACCTG
>LBIU01000541.1 GCA_000987445.1 Candidatus Accumulibacter adiacens
AAGTAGCGCGCGCTGCGCAGGCAGAGTCTGCGGTAGCCGGCTGCATAGCTGGGCTCAAGCCATTGCTCCTGGAAGAAGTGCAGGATTTCGCGCCGCGCGAACGGGTTGGCCGCATAGCGGATTTCTGCCGGCTTGACCTCTTCGAGCCGCTCGTCCGGCGCCATGGCCAAGGCCGCGAAACGTTCGCTGACTTCGCCAAACCGGATGCGGCCCATCGAGACCCGTCTGGTCGGGTCTTCCGCTGGCTCGTACAGCGCCGGTGCATTGCGGGTCGAACCGTAGAACCACTCGCCGATCCTGATCAGGAAATTGTCGTCCAGAGCGTCCTGCAGCTCGTTGTTGCGGGCGTTGATCGCGTTCTGTCCATCAATGAAGGCCCTGGAGATTTGGTCAACCTCCTGTTGGAACTCTGACTCGGAAAGCAGGCCGGCGGTGCGCGCAGCTCGCAGCGTTCCGATTCCCTCCATGACGCGGGCGTTCAACTCGTCGAGTGCGTCAGCAAGCCGCCGCTTGCCAACCAAGGACGATACGGCGCTAAGTACCGAGATGACCTCGACCACCAGCACTGCGATGGCGGCCACGGTAGCGGCGGTGATCGCCGCCGCGCCCGCTCCTCCGGTGGCCGCTGCTTCGCCCCCCGCGACAGCGGTCGCCGCGGCTTCACTACCCGCTGCGGCACCCGCTGCCGCGGTTTCACCGCCGGCAATGGCGCCGGCCGCCACAGTCGCCTCGACCTCGGCAAGAGCGGCCGTCAGAACTTCGCCGGACAGCCAATCCAGCCGCGTCATGAGAACGAGGATTCGTTTGATCAGCTCGGTGGGGCCGCCAGCCATGATCATCGCGACGAGGAGTCTCATCAAGTCCCTGGGAGACAGGTTGTGCGCGCCGGCGCGCAGCATGCTTACAAGGTTTTGAACATCTTGCGGAAGGCGGCGGAAGATGGCTTCAAATTCGGATAGCGTGCTCATGATGTTCTCCTTTCTCTGGTCGTGAAAGTCGCGTCCGCGAGTCGCGACTCTCCCTTCGCCGCCGTGCGTGACACGGGTCGGGGAGTGAGGCGGGGAATTCCGGGAGAATGCTCCCTGCCCGCCGAACGATTCCGGCGCAGAAGCCGGAATGCGTACTATCAGCAAGAGAAATGTTGACCGCTTCGAGGGTCGGGATTGTCTGGAGAACTCTGCGTTTCTTTTCCGACCGCCGGGTTGCGGTGGTGTTCCGTTTCTTCGCGGCGAGCACGGTGGCCTGTGTGCCAGCCACCGGCGCGTCGGCCGCCAGGAACTACTGCGGCTGATCCATGCTGAAGGTGTCGCCGATGGCATTGAAGATCTGGTTGGCCGACAGGAAACCGGCCTGCCGCGTGCCCTCGGGCCAGCCGCAACGCAGTGTGTAAGCTGGCGCGCCTGTAGATGCAGCAAGCGCGATGCGGGTGACTCCCGTCATCCGGTCCGTCCTGGCGATCGCCCGCTCGTCATACTCAACGCTTTGCACGATGAGCGTGCTCGCCGGAATGACGAGTGCGGCGCCTTTTTCGGCGGTGAGTGAACAGTAGGGCTCATAGGGGGCCAGCGCCGTGGCTGGCACCACCTTCAGGTTCTGGAAGAGCATTCGCGGCTGGTCACCCGGAAATTTCAGCGCTGCCGCCAGGCCGAAGCGGAATCCGCTCTCGATCTGTTGCGGTGGCGGGGCCGGTGGTGGCGCGGCATGCTGGCATGCCGCAAGCAGCGCAGTCACGGCGGTCGCCGCGGCCAAGGCCGCAGCCGGGAGCGGGCGCGGACTGCGCCGCGTCTTGCCGTTTACCGGTGTATTCATTTGATTCTCCCCAGGCGTGAGCGACGGAGCGTCGCACTTGTTGTCGATGGACAGGAAGTCCAGCGGGACCGGCGGGAGTGTATGAGCCTCGATCAAGCGACGTCAATCGCCAACGCCGGCAGGCCACGCGAACCTGAGCGCCGATGAACGGCGGCCCAGCCCGATGAGCGATTCAGGTCAGTCAGACAGTTCGCGCGAGCGGCGGCAACTGGCTGTGGAAGCGAGATGGTCTGGTTTTCTGGACTTCGCCGTGGCGCGGGCAGGTGGTCAGGTGGTCGTTGACCATGCCAGAGGACTGCATGAACGCATAGCAGATGGTCGCCCCGACGAACTTGAAGCCGGCGCGACCCAAGGCC
>LBIU01000542.1 GCA_000987445.1 Candidatus Accumulibacter adiacens
CATGTGGGCCTCGGCAAATCTCCCGAGGGTGCCACGGTTATCCCGCGCGCTACGATATTACAAATGACTGTCCAGTTTGCTCTGGAATCGGTGTCCAGTTTGCCGTGGAATCACTGTCCAGTTTCGTCTGGAATCGGTGTCCAGTTTGGTGTGGAATACGCAGGCGACCGAAAGTCGGGTCGCTGCCGGGAGGCTGGCGAGGGCGCTGCGACATGCACCGACATGAAGGCGCCGATCACCCATCTTCAAAGGAGACAAGCATGAGCGACAACAGGGTTCTCGGTTCGGACGGAACATCGAAGTCGATCGACAGCGCGCAGATTGACGCACTGAAAACTGCGCTGCGCGGCGCGCTTCTGCGACCGGGCGACGCGGGCTACGACGAATCACGAACGATCTGGAACGCCATGATCGACCGCAGGCCGGCACTCATTGCGCGCTGCGCGGGGGCCGCCGATGTGATCCTGGCCGTGAACTTTGCGCGTACGAATGGACTGCTTCTTGCCGTGCGCGGTGGTGGCCACAACATCGCGGGCAACGCCGTCTGCGAAGGCGGGATGATGATCGATCTGTCGCCGATGAAACTGGTCTGCGTGGACCCGCAGACGCGTACCGCCCACGTTGGACCGGGCGCAACGCTGGGCGATCTGGATCACGAGACACAAGCCTTCGACCTGGCAACCCCCACCGGCATCAACTCCACGACCGGCGTGGCCGGCTTGACGCTTGGCGGCGGCTTCGGCTGGCTGTCGCGCAAGTTGGGGATGACCATCGACTCCCTGATCGCGGCCGACGTGGTCACCGCGGACGGCAAGCTCCTGCGCGCCAGTGAGCGCGAAAACCCCGACCTGTTCTGGGCGCTTCGTGGTGGCGGCGGTAACTTCGGTATCGTCACGCGCTTTGAGTTCCGGCTGCACCCGGTTGGCCCAAACGTGCTCGCTGGCCTTGTTGTCTATCCGATTGACCAGGCCCGATCGGTGCTGCAGCAGTATCGAGCATTCGCCAAGACATTGCCCGACGAGTCCGCGGCGTGGGTTGTCATGCGCAAGGCGCCACCGCTTCCCTTCCTGCCCGAATCGATCCACGGCCAGGAAGTCGTCATCTTCGCCCTCTTCCACAGCGGCGACCCGCAGCAGGGGCAGGCGATCTTCGAACCCTTGCGCGGCTTTGGAAAGCCGGTCGGCGAACACATCGGTGCGCAGCCGCTGGTCGCCTGGCAGACCGCGTTTGACCCCCTGCTCACGCCTGGCGCGCGCAACTACTGGAAATCGCACAACTTCATCGATCTCGACGATGGCCTCATTGACGTCGCTCTGGAATATGTGCGACAGCTGCCCTCGCCGCATACCGAGATCTTCATCGGCCAGCTTGGCGGCGCCATGAGCCGGGTGGCCGCGGACGCCACGGCCTATTCGGATCGGGCCGCGCAATACGTCATGAACGTGCACGGTCGTTGGGAGAACGCAGCGGAGGATGAGTCCTGCGTCGCGTGGTGCCGCCGCTTGTTTGCCGCTGCGGCGCCCTATGCCACCGGCGGCGTTTACGTCAATTTCCTGACCGAGGACGAAGGTGATCGTGTCGCCAAGGCCTATGGAGGAAACTTTCAGCGCATGGCGCAGGTAAAGGCCACGTACGACCCCACGAACCTCTTCCACTTGAACCAGAACGTCAAACCCCAAGCCTGACGAC
>LBIU01000059.1 GCA_000987445.1 Candidatus Accumulibacter adiacens
CAGCTCGACGTCGTCGAAGGCTTCGATCGCGCCAACCCTGGCTTTCACGACCCGCATTGCGTTCGCCTGTGCCCGAGCAATCCGGACCGTCTCTACCAGCAGAACCATTGCGGCATCTACCGCCTCGACCGGCCGTCCGAGCAGTGGCTGAACATTGGCAAGAGCATGCCGGCAGAGGTCGGCGATATCGGCTTTCCGATAGTCGTGCATCCGCGCGACGCCGACACCGCGTGGGTCTTCCCGATGGACGGCACCTCGGTCTGGCCACGCACCAGTCCCGATGGCAAGCCGGCGGTCTATGCGACGCGCGACGGCGGCCAGCGCTGGCAACGTGGCGACAGCGGCCTGCCGGACAGCCAGGCGTGGTGGACCGTGAAACGTCAAGCGATGAGCGCCGACGAACTGGAGCCGGTGGGCCTGTACTTTGGCACCACCAGCGGCGAGCTGTGGATGAGCCGCGACGAAGGCCGGCACTGGCAATGCATCGCCCGCCATCTGCCGGAAATCTACGCCGTCGAAGCTGCGCTCGTGGCGTAGCCCGGGCCGCCGATGCAAGTGCTCATCCCCAGCGCCCTGCGCTCCTACACCGAACACGGCAAGGTCGAGGCCGGTGGCGAGACGCTCGCCGCCGTGCTTGCCGACCTCGACCAGCGCTATCCGGGCATTCGTTTCCGCATGCTCGACGAGCAGCAGCAGATACGACCGCATATCCGCTTCTTCTTCGCTGGGGAGCAGCTACGCGACCTGGCACAGCCGCTGCACGCAAACGGCGAACTGATCATCGTGCAGGCACTGAGCGGCGGCTGAGAGGGGGCCAACGGCCATAACCGTTTCCCCCTCTTCCCCAACCCTTCTCGCGCGAGGGGAGAAGGGAGCGTCGAGAGTCGCTTGCGCGACTTCCACATCAAGCGTCAGCGAACAAGAGCGCCAGCACCTCGCCGGTCTTGCGCCGGTCCAGACGCCCGACCTGCAGCCAGATGAAACGATCGGCCGGCGCAGCGGCGAAATCCGCTTCGGCCGCCTGGCGGTCGGTTTCAGCATCGTGCAAGAGGAGCACCCGGCGCAGGTGGCTTGCCGCGGCGAGTGCGCGCAGCTCGAAGCGGCAACCGTGGTTGTCCGACTTGAACCCGCGCAGGTCCATCAACACCACGTCGCTGACCTGCACCAGTGCGCGCAGGGCGGGCTGCCAGGTGCTGTCAAAGCAATAGCATTCATTGACCCGGTAACGGCTGTCGGGATCGGGGCGCAGATCGAGACCGGCCAGGCGCGCAGGAATCTCCGCCTCGGTGGCGATGAAGCGGTCGGCCAACTGGCCGTTCAGGAAGGTGAAGAGGTCGTCCGGATCGAGGGTGCGACTGATCAGGTCGGTGCCGGCGATGAGCAGCGTGTTGCCGCTCAACCGCCAGCGTTCGACGACGCGGTCGAAGAGGCGCCCGACCTGCGCATCGCGCTGGAATACGCGCAGCACGAGCAGCGTCGGCGGTCGTCCCGAGGCGCGCGGCGAAGGCGCGAGCCAGCGCGGCAGGACCCACCAGGCAAGCGGCAGCCATAGCCACGGAAGCAGCTGCGTCAGTCCGACCGGGCCGACGGCCTGCAGGGCCGGTAGCGCGCTGGCGGCGAGAACCACGAACCAGTAGGCGGCGAACAGATAGCCGAGATCGGAGAAACGCTTTTCCCGGTAGGCGCGCGCCAGCCAGCGGCCCAGGGCATAGACTGGCCAGGAGAGCAGCAGCCAGGGTGCAAGAACGACGGAAACCAGCGTTCCCCAGGCCCCGAGAACTCCGACCACGCTCGTCAACCAGGCGGGCCAGGACTCGACACCAATCGCCAGTGCCTCCAGGGCGGCAAGCGATGCCGCCGAAAGCAACAGGAAGAACGGCAGCAGGTAGGGGGCGACGGCACGGATTCGTCCGCTGGCGCTGATCGCCAGGGTCACCAGGATCGGAATGGCAACCACGCTACCCAGCCAGGCAGCCACACCGACAAGCGCCTGCTCGGCGTTGGAAGTCAGCATCACCAGCACACTCATGGCCATCATGTACAGGGCAATCCCGGCGACCACCCTGACCCACGACCAGCGCAGTAGCAGCCCCCAGGCCATGACCATCGGCCAGGCATAGACGGCGCCCAGCACCAGCAGCCGGTTCAGGGAGAAGTCGCCGCCGCTGTCGTATACGAAAAGCAGGGCCAGCCAGGACTGACTGACGCCGACCAGCAGGCTGAGCCCCGAAAGCAGCAGCAGGAAGCGCAGCGCGGCGCGCCGATTGGCGGCCAGATCGAGCCGCGGCGACTGGCGCCGGAGCGGCACAGCGAGGATGTCGGTGGACAAGGGAGGTGCTGCCTGCGGCGCCGCAGCACTGCGCATCAAGGCGAGCATCCGCCGCCGATAAGCGCCGGCCACGCTCCAGGCCACGGCCGCGGCCAACAGCACACCGACAATCATTGCGAGGAACAGCATGGCCGCGCGCTGATCAAGCATTTCTCGGCTCCCTAGCTAGCGCTCCCGATGTCAGGGCGTGCCCGTGCCGGCTTCGCGTTTCGGATAAGTGGCGTCGGCGATGATCCGGTTCATGCGGTCCAGTACCGAGAAGAGTGCCTCAATGCCGTAGCCGGTGACAAAAGCCAGCACGAAGGGCCAGGCGATGGCCGAAGTGATGCCCGCCGTGGCGCCCGGGTCGCCGATGGAAAACCAGCCGACGACGATGCCGGCCATGCCCCCGAGCGCGATGCGCATCAGGATGGACATGTCGTGCATGGCCGGCAGGCGAATGTTGCCGATAGTGCGCATCACGAACAGCATCGATCCGAGAAGTCCGTAGAGAAATGGCAGCAACCACTCGGAGCGTAGCCTGATCTTGTCCTTGATGGTCGGCATCGCCGCGCCCAGCTTTGACAGGATCGACTTGAACTCGGGCATCGACCTGCTGCCGCTGCCGGCCAGTTGCAGCCGGAAGCAGAAGGTACGCAGGTCGTCGAACGCCATCTCCTGCATCCATTGCGGCAGTTTCTTGAGCCTATCGGGCAGCAGCAGCTCGCCGTCCTTCCCTTCGCACAGAACGGTCGTCTCTTCCACAGCCGTACTACCCTGCGCGCTCGCTTCCAGCGTCGCCGCCGAGCTGTCCGCATGGCCGGCCTCGCCCGTGCCACCCGTCTGGTTCAAGCCGCCCACCGATTCCGCAGCCGCCGCGGGCGGCGCCGCGCCGCTGTCCAACTCCGGCTCGGGCGGCAGAGACGAGAGGCCGGAGAAGGCGTCGCCTGGGCCGGACAACCAATCGTCTGCCAGGGCGCTCAGGGCAACCAGCTCATCGTTCAAGCGCTGCATTTCGGAGAGTTTTTCGAGGTATTGCACACGCACGGAGCTTCCGGGCTTGGACGAAGAGGCCGCCAGCAGCTTGTCCACCAGGACCATTTGCTGCAACGCCGCCAAGCGCTGCTCGGGGTGCTGGCTCTGCACCTGCTCGACCCGCGCGACGAAGCTCTGCGCCTGACGCAGGGACTGCATCAGGTAGCCGATGAGCACCAGCGTCAGCAGCGCCATCACCGGCAGCCAGAACTGGTACATGCGCGTTCGCGCCTGATTTTCGCGCGACAGCGGATTACGATGGAAATGCAGATCGGCGAGCGTCAAGGGGGCGATCAAGGCGACCATGTCATTCAGGGCCTGGCTGACAGCTTTGAGATCGGGCGCTTGCCCATCGCGTCGCGCCGATTCCGCCGCATCCAGCGTCGCGAGCGCGTTGGCGTCGTTGAGCAGGCCGGCCGTCGTGGCATAATCGACCGCCTCGCGAAGGCTGCTCAGGAGATCTGCTTTGCCGTCGTCCTGGCTCACGCGCGAACCTCAGCCCAGCCGGCCGGGTACGTTTCCGTACGGCGAAGGACAGGAGCAACGCTGCCCAGGCGTACCCGGCTTGCGCGCCCAGCACCAGAAGCGCTCCGTGAAGCAGATCGTGCCCGGTTTGTGAGGGGGCACCTGCGCCAGCGCCAACGGCGTCTGGAGCATGGCCCCCAGACCGAGCAGCAACACACACCAGCCGCGCAGCGTTTTCTTCATCATGGATCCCGTCGGGGTTCGACGCACCGGCGCCTCCAGAAGGAGAGGAAAGACAATGGTATGAAGGCGAGTATAGGAGCGCCGATCGCGCGCTGTCAATCTCCTAAAGGCCGCAGAAATCCCCCCGAAAAGCCGTCACGGCCGCGCCCGCCGAACATCGCGTATGGCACGCGCTGCGGCAGCAGCGGTCAGGACGTCAGAAAATCAGCGCTCGACGCCACGCCGGCATCAGGAGCGCCATGCCGCTGCGGACTACTTGCCGGCCGCTTCGCGCTTGCTGCGCGAGGTGGGCATCAACATCGCTTCCCCATCGATGACCACCTTGTCGCCGACGGTGCACACGGTATCGAGCGCCACCCGGCCCTTGTCGGCGAAAACTTCCTTGATCGTCACCTTGGCATGCACCGTCTCGCCGGGACGCACCGGGGCGCGGAAACGCAAGGACTGGCTCATGTAAATACAACCGGGGCCGGGCAGGCGATTGCCGAGCACCGCCGAGATCAGGCTGGCGGACAACATGCCATGGGCGATACGGCCGCCAAACATCGTGGTGCGCGCAAAATCCTCGTCCATATGCACGGCATTGACGTCCGTGGACACGCCAGCAAACATGACCAAGTCTGCATCAGTAATGGTCTTGGCGATTTCCGCGCTCATACCGACAGACAAATCTTCAATATCGTAACCGTTCTGTGGATTCATGATAGGCCTTTCATGGTGATTATCAGCACGGACATCGCCGTGCTCTTGGAAAATGGCGCCAACGATCGCTGGCGCCAGAGAAACTCTTCGGAAACGCCCGGCAGATTGAAGCGCAAATGCCGGAATAAAGCACATCTTAATGACGCAGCTACGACGATCATTGATAGGGACACCGGGGTCAATTCGAACGGTAAAAACCTCCCTCAATCCATGGTAATCACGATTTTACCGGTTGATTTTCTGCTCACCACCTGATCAAGCGCCTCGCACGCTTCTTCCAAAGGATAGGTCGCCGAGACATGCGGCTTGATCGCGCCTTCGAGATACCATTGAATCAGCGTCTGGAAACTCTCGTTCATCGCCCCGGGGTTCAATTCCACGTACGCCGGCCAGTTGACCCCGATGACGTCCACGTTCTTGACCAGCAAGTGATTGGCGGGAATCTGCGGCACGCTGCCACCGGCAAAGCCGATGACCAGCAGGCGTCCCTCGAAAGCGATGCTGCGCAGCGAAGCGGTGAACAGGTCACCGCCAACCGGATCGTAGACCACATCGGCACCGCGACCCGCAGTCAAGTCCTTGACCTGCTCACGCAGGTCGCCAGGCTTGGAATCAAGCAGATAATCGGCGCCGTGCACGCGCGCGACTTCGCGTTTTTCCGGACTGCTGGCGGTGGCAATCACCGTCGCCCCCAATTGCTTGCCGATGGCGACGGCAGTCAATCCGACGCCACCCGAGGCGCCATGCACGAGCAAGGTCTCGCCGGCCCGCAAGCGCGCCCGGTGCCACAAGGCGATATGCGAAGTGCCAAACACGACCGGAAAGGCGGCCGCATGCTGCCAGGACATTTCCACGGGGATTCGCAGGCAGCGCTGCGCGTCGGCGATGACCTGCTCGGCATAACCGCCACACGGCGTCATGGCCAGCACCCTATCGCCACGGGCAATCCCTTTGACGCCCGCCCCCAACGCCAGCACCTCGCCGGAAATCTCGAAACCCGGACTGAAGGGAAGCGCTGGCTGCTTCTGATATTGGCCGCGGGTAATCAGGCCATCGGCGAAATTCACGCCGCAGGCGCGGACGCGGAGGCGCACCTGCCCGGGACCGGGGCAAGGTTCGGCAAGTTCCTCAAGCCGCAAGGATGCAGGGCCGCTCAGTTCACGGCAGACGATGGCGCGCATGCTGGGAAAGTCTCCATCATTGCGGAGAAAAGCCCCTCCCCGGCCCGAAGAACGAGGGGGGCCTTTTCGTGGATTCCCCGACCTGGCAAGTGAGAGATGCGGCCAAAGACCAGGTAGCGGGGTCGATTGAAACGGCTGCGACTAGTCGCCGATGATCTTGCGCACCACGTCGGTCATCGAAATGACACCGACCGGCTGTCCCTGCTCGGTGACCACCAGGCGATGCATCCGCCGTCCGGTCATCAGGCTGACTGCGTCGCTCAACAGCATATCGGCATCGCAGGTCGCGCAACCCGGAGTCATGATTTCGCTGGCCCGCATCGCGCGTGCCTGATCCGGAGTGCGGCCCTGCCGCGCCAACACCATATCGGTCTGCGACACAACGCCCACAGCCGCGCCCTGCGCATCCATGACCACCACCGCGTGGATCTCGTTGCCGACCATGACCTTGGCCACGGTGCCGACGGTGTCGTCCGGGGCACAGGAAATGATGCCGAGATGCATCAAGTCGCGAACCTTGCTGCCGTCGTCGGCGATGGTGATCGGCTCGCCCTCGGCCATGTCCGGCAACGGGGTGGACATCGGGTAAGGCGCCGGCGTGGTGTGCACGTCGCCCTTCGGCAGCGTCGGGTGGACCCTCTCCACCGCCGCCTTGCCGCTGACGCCGAGACCGAACTCGGTGGCGCCGATGAGCACCGACATGTTGCCGTGCGGATGTTTGTTGTCGGCCATCAGTTGATGGGCAAGCGGTAATTCTTCATAGGTGAAGGCCCGGGACATGCAGGGATCGAGCTGGCCGCTCAGCGCCAACTGGTTCATCTCGTTGCACTGCACGGTATTGGCGAAATGCGAGCCCTGCAGGCGCTTCTGCCGCATCCAGAGGTAGCGCAAATCGACGGTTGCATTGTAACCGGTGGTGCCGGCGCAAACCACCACCATGCCGCCGGTTTCGCAGACGAAAATCGAAGTCGGGATAGTCGTCTCGCCGGGATGCTCGAAGACAATGTTCGGTGCCCGCTTCTCGCCCAGCACTTCCCAGATCTTGGCGCCGAAGCCGCGCACGCCCTTCAACCACTTGGCGTAGCCCGCGCCGTCCTTCCAGTGCGGCAGCATGCCCCAGTGATCGAACTCGTTGCGATTGATGCAGCCTTTCGCGCCGAGTTTCATGCAGTAGTCGAATTTGTCCTCGCCCGAGACGATGGCCACCGAGGTCGCGCCGACTGCCTTGGCAATCTGAATGGCCATCGAGCCCAGGCCGCCTGCGCCACCCCAGATCAAGGCCACGTCGCCCTTCTTGACCGAACTGCTTTCCCAGCCGTGCAGCATCCGCCAGGCGGTCGCCGCAACCAGCGTGTAGGCCGCGGCCTCTTCCCAGTTCATGTGCTTGGGCTTGGGCATGCACTGCTGCGCCTGCACTCTGGTGAATTGGGCAAAGCTTCCGAAATTGGTCTCGTAGCCCCAGATCTTGAATGTCGGCGAGTACATCGGATCGCCGCCTTTCTTGACCCATGCGCAGTTGCGATCATAGCTGCCGCAATGCATGACCACTTCGTCGCCCACCTTGACATTGGTGACGTCCTTTCCGACCGCGTAGACGATGCCGGACGCATCGCTACCGCCGATGTGAAAATCTTCCGGTTCCCCAGCCTTGTTGCGAGCGCCGATCACATTGACCGGAACGCCCATTCCCGCCCAGACGTTGTTGTAGTTGATTCCTGCCGCCATCACGTAGACGAGCACTTCGTCGTCGGCAATCGACGGCGTATTCACCACTTCCTTCTGAAACGCCGCCGTCGGCTGGCCAAAACGCTCGGCGCGAATCAGCCAGGCGTGCATCTGTTCCGGAACTTCGCCCAGGGGCGGCATATTACCCACTTCGTAAAGCTGCTTGCTCATCAGGATGCTCCTTCGTTGGTTGAACTACTCGATCAATCTGACGACTTGAATCTGGAAATAATCTGCTGTCGCAATCGCTCGCATTCCTCGAATTGATTGGTGGATGTTTCGTTCAGGCGCCGACCGATTTCAGCGTAGCCGCCGACCAGCTCGATGCCAAAAGTCCCGAACTCCTCCTTCAAAACCCGTACTACCCAGGCGCTCTGGTGGCGAGCACGCAGTTTGCCCAGCAAGCCGGCCGCAGCGAGAAAGCTGCGATGTCGGTCAAAATGCGCATGCAACTGCTGTATCCCGGTATTCATGGTAGCGCTCACCAAACACACCGGATAATCCCAATCATCGCGGCGATCCTGGCGGGGGGCGCTACGGCTAATTTCGCTGGCGGTCTTGTGCGCCGGGGCGCCAAGGTCGGACTTATTGACCGCAAAAACATCGGGAATCTCGATGATTCCCGACTTCAGATACTGGATCGTGTCACCCGAGGCCGGTTGCGCCACATAACAGATCGTGTCGCCGATCTCGGCAATATCGATTTCCGTTTGCCCGACGCCCACCGTCTCGACGACCACGATATCGAAACAGGCCAGCATCAGCCAACTCATTGGCCAGACCTCGGTCGCCACGCCACCCAACTGGTTGCGGTTGGCCAGTGAGCGAATGAACAGGCCTTCGTCGTACGCCGCGTTCTTGATACGAATGCGATCGCCCAGTAACGCGCCGCCCCCCAATTCGGGGCGACTGGATGGATCGACGGCAAGCACTCCGACCGTCCTGCCCGCCAGCCGCCACTCGCGAATCATCGCTGAAACGAGCGACGATTTACCGGCCCCCGGCGGACCCGTGACCCCGATCAGGTGGCCGTCATTCAGCGCCCGCTCGCCGGAAAGCGCCGCCAGCAAGCCTGCCGAGCGCTGGCGCGCTGCTGCCAGCTTGTTGTCCAGCAGATTCAAGCCACTGGCCACCGCTGCACGTTCCCGGCGCAGTATCCGCACGGCCAACTGCTCGGGATCGGGAAGCTGCGCCTGGGTCATGGGTGAATCAGGGGAGCGGCCCAAGCCGCCCCAGCCCGTTGGCTTCCCGGATCACGTCCACCATATCGGCCATGATGGAATTGAAACTGAAATCCTTGGGCGTATACACGGCGCTGACGCCCAGCGCCGCCAGTTTCGTGCCATCCTCCTGCGGGATGATCCCGCCAGCGATCACCGGCAGCTTCGCGAGATCACGCAGGCGCAGTTCCTCAAGAACCGACGCCACCAGTTCCATATGGCTTCCCGAGAGTATCGAAAGGCCAACCATATGGACGCCCTCCTCCTCGGCCGCCTGAGCAATCTGTTGCGGCGTCAGCCGGATGCCGTCATAGACCACCTCGAAGCCGACGTCCCTGGCCTTGACGGCCACCTGTTCCGCGCCGTTCGAGTGTCCGTCCAGGCCTGGCTTGCCGACCAAGAGTTTCAAGGGACGGCCCAAAGCCTCACCCGTGCTCGCGACTCGCGCCCTGAGCTCGGTGACCTGATCCTTCTTGCCAAGGACGGCGCGACTGTCGATGGCGATATCGATACCCGTCGGCGGCCTGAACTCGCCGAACACCGCGCGCAGCGAATCACCCCATTCGCCGGTGGTGACTCCCGCCAATGCACAGCGTATCGAACTGGGCATGATGTTCTCACCACACCTGGCGGCATCGTCGAGCCCCTGCAAGGCCGCCTGCACTTCGCCGTCATTGCGGTTTTTCCGATGCGCCTGCAGCCGTTCGATCTGCTCGCGCTCGGCGGCCGGATCGGTCTTCATGATGCCGCCGTCACTGCCCAGGGTCAGCGGCGATTCGGCGGTTTCCTGGAAGCAGTTGACACCGATGATCTTCAGCTCTCCCGACTCGATGGCGCGCAGGCGCTGCATGTGGCTGCCGACGAGTTCGCGCTTGACGTAGCCGGACTCGATGGCCGCAATGATCCCGCCCTGCGCTTCGACATTCTCGATTTCCTTTCTGGCTCCCTCGACCAGTTGCTTGACCTTGGCGGCAATCACCGGCGAGCCGTCGAGAATATCTCCGTATTCCAGCAGATCGGTTTCGAACGCCAATACCTGCTGCATGCGCAGCGCCCATTGCTGATCCCAGGGCCGCGGCAGGCCCATGGCCTCGTTCCAGGCGGGAAGCTGGATGGCGCGGGCGCGCGCGCTCTTGGACAACGACACCGCGAGCATTTCGAGAACGATTCGCTGGACGTTGTTTTCCGGCTGCGGCTCGGTGAGGCCGAGCGAATTCACCTGCACGCCATAGCGGAAGCGGCGCAGCTTCGGATCCTCGACCTGATAGCGCCGCAGGGTCAGTTCGTCCCACATTTCGCCGAAAGCGCGCAACTTGCAACACTCCTCGACGAAGCGTATGCCGGCGTTGACGAAGAACGAGATACGCTCGACGACCTGCGAAAACTCTCCCGGCTTGATCTCGCCGGATGCCTGCACACGGTCGAGAACCGCCATCGCGGTGCACAGGGCATAGGCCAGTTCCTGCACCGGCGTCGCGCCCGCCTCCTGCAGGTGGTAACTGCAGATATTGGTCGGATTCCACTTCGGCACATGCTTGACGGTGTAGTTGATGGTGTCGGCGATCAAGCGCATCGACGGACCCGGCGGATAGATGTAGGTGCCGCGCGACAGATATTCCTTGATGATGTCGTTCTGGGTCGTACCGCTCAGCTGCTTCGGATCGATTCCCCGCCGCTGGGCCAGGCCGATGTACAGCGATAACAGCCATGGTGCGGTGGCATTGATGGTCATTGCCGTGTTCATCTGATCGAGCGGGATCTGGTCGAACAGCTGATCCATATCCTCGATATGCGATATCGGCACGCCGACCTTGCCGACTTCGCCTCTCGCCAGCGGACTGTCGGCGTCATAGCCGGTCTGCGTCGGCAAGTCGAAAGCCACCGACAATCCCGTCTGACCTTTGGCCAGATTGGTTCGATAGAGGGTGTTGGACGCCTTGGCCGAGCTGTGGCCACTATAGGTGCGCATCAACCACGGTCGATCGCGTTTCGTCTGGAGAGAATCCATGGCTAGCCCCTTTTCCTGATCAAGAGACGTCTCTCGATCTCAAAAATCTTCGCATCGATCTTCTCCTTGCCCATCGCTTTCTTGTCGTTTTCCTTGATGAACAAGTCCGCGCCGTATTCGGCAAAGGCCTTGGCAGCGGTGATGTTCTTGACGCCGATCAGCTGGAAAGTCACGACGCCGAACTTCGCAGCCAAGGCCGCCGGCGCCTCTTCGGCGGCCAGTACCCGCGACAGGGCGGCAACGGTATCGCCGCTGACCGACGGCTGCGTGTGATAGCCCTCGGTAAAGCCCAGTTCCCAAACGCTGTTCTCGCTGACGTCGCGACTGGCCAGACCTTCCAGCCAGGCGAAAACGAGACCCCCATAAACAATGGGATCGCCGCTCATCTTGCCCGAGAGACCGGAACTGAAGACGCGATCGAAATGCAGCGGATGGGTATTGCCCACCGCGTAGGTCAGCGACAGCTGTTCATCGGTGATCGTGCGGCCATTGGCATGGACGATGATCTCGCCGACCGAGAAATCCTCGAAATAGGAGTTGGGACCGGTCAGGCCGCAAGGCAGCGACGCAGGAAATTCCGGCAGAACGACCTCGGCGTCCGCAACCCAGGGGAAGGCCGGCATCACGGCCGACGGCGGCAAGGGCGTCGTGGGCGGACGATCGCCCTGCCCGGCGACCATGATCTTGCGCTCGTACTGCAGAACGACCTCGTCATTCTGGTTGATGCCCAGGGTGCGGATGGTGACGATGCCCGGCTTGCCCGCACCGCGCTCTTTGCGGTCCATGACCTTGGTCAGCGAGCGGATCGTATCCAGTGGATAGACCGGCCGCAGATACTGGGCATCGTAATAGCCGAGATTGGCCATTGCCTTTTCCGAATCGTTCTGGACGCCCAGCGAGAGAACGACGTTGAAGACCATCTGCGGCGAAGCGACCAGGCCGGCAAAGCCGCTGGCCTGCGCGTACTGCTGATTGATGTACAGCGGATTGCACTGCATGTAGGTGCGGGCAAACGCCTCCATCTGGGCAGGGAAGAAGGTGAAACCGCGCGGGTGAACAAAAACCTGCCCGGGTACGAACTCCTCCAGATAGCGGCCGTAGTGAGGATGGCGAACCTGCTGCCCGTCCACCTTCACTGTTTCAGCCAGTTCGACCTGCGGTCGGAAACGAATCGCTTGCGACATGAAATCTTCCTCTTGCGGTAAGAGTCGCATTCACCACTCGCGACTCACGAATCTGCCTTCTCACGCGCCAGCGAGAGAAGGCCTGGGCGATATGCAGGCTGAAGCTGGACCTACGCCGAATCGATCAAGGAGCGGGCGATGACCTTCAGAGCCAGGGTTTCTTCCGCGCCTTCGAAAATCGACAGCACGCGCGCGTCGAGGAAATAGCGACTGACCGGCGACTCCTCGGCGTAGCCCATGCCGCCGTGAATCTGCACCGCTTCACGGGTCAGCCATTCGGCCGTCCGACAGGTAAAGAGCTTCACCATGCTCGCTTCCATCTGCCCTGCACCCTCGTCCATCAAACGCCCGACGGCGTAGGTGAATTGGCGGGAGACGGTCAGCAGGGTCGCCATACGCGCCAGCTTGACCAGCGTCAGTTGATACTCGCCGATCGGTTTGCCGAATGCCTTGCGTTCGCCGGCATAGGAAACCGCCCGTTCGAAAGCGGCCTGCATGACGCCAATGGCCCGGGCGGCCGTTTGAATGCGGCCACCGGCGAAGCCGGCCATCGTGAAGTAGAAACCCTTCCCCTCTCCTTCCGGCCCGCCGACCAGGTTTTCGTCGGGGACGAAGACATTGTCGAAGAAGACTTCGTAGGAATGCATCCCGCGATAGCCGATGGTCGAAATCGCCCGGCCGCTGAGCACACCGCCCTGCGCCTGCCGATACTCGAAATCATGGCCGTCATAGGAGTCCTTTTCGACCAGGAACATGCTCAGGCCCTTGTGGCCGAGCGAGCGGTCGGGGTTGGAACGTGCCAGAACCAGGAGAACGCCCGCCTTACCGGCCATGGTGCACCAGGTCTTGACGCCGTCGAGCAGCCAGCCGCCATCGCACTTGGTCGCCTTGAGGCGCATCGCCGCGACGTCGGAGCCGGTATCCGGTTCGGTGACGGCAATGGCACACAAGGGATCGCCCATCGCCACCTGCGGCAACCATTTCTGTCGCTGCGCTTCCGTGCCCCCCTTTTGCAGGGCGCGACTGAGGATTTCCGGACGGGTAATCAAGCTGCCGGCGGCACCGAGCGAGCCCCGCGACAGTTCCTCGGTGACCACGATCATGCCCATGTTGTCTTCATGATCGTCGCTCTGGATGCCACCGTAGCGCTCTGGAATCGACAGGCCGAAGCAGCCCATTTCGGTCAGCGGATCAAGGATTTCCTGCGGGATGATGCGATCCTCGCGATGAATTTCCTCCGCCAGAGGCATCACCACATTGGTCGCCAGCCTGCGGAATGCGTCCTGCATCATCAGCGCGTCGTCGCCGAGCATGTAGGCCCCGCTATCGCCCTCCAGAGCCGCGACCTCGCTGCCCAGGGCAGCGAGATTGTCGGCATCCAGTTGCGCCTGGCAGAAGCTGGCAAGTGCGGTCGACGCGAAAGCCGCCAGGTCGGCGGCGTCGAGACCGAAACTCTGCGGTCGCGCCCAGAAACGATTGTGGATGTTCTGCAGGGCCTCGGCGCAAAAGGCCAGGGCCATTCGCTGTTCCAGACACGGGCCGTCGCCCGCCGCCGCCGCGGCAACCTTGTCGGCATATTCCGCCGCGAAACGCGCGGCGGTCGCTTCAGCGGCGCACCAAGCCAGATCGAAGCTGGCCATCTGATGGGCGTCCAGTTTTTCGTTCGAGACCCCCCTATCGCCGCTGCATTGCTGCTTCATCCAGCGCAGCGATTTCTTGATCAGTGCATCGGCTGCCTGCAGATACTGAACTGCTTCCTGCGTCCCGCTGTTGACCTCAGTCATGGCTCATCCCTTTCTTGGTACCCGATCGGCTGTGACGTCGCTCACTTGCCGGTTCGATTATTGACAATCTGCACAAACGAGCGCGAACGCAATTCCTCGAGGGTGATTCCCGTCGCCAGCACTTCCTGCTCGGTGATCGCGCCGCAGGCCATGCCGCGCAGAAAGAAGTTCAGCAAGCCCTGCCCGGTCGCCGCATCGTCGAAAGTGTTGCCCACCAGCGTTGCCTGAGCCGCCTTGTTCAGGAAGGCATTCAGTCGCGCCGAGGCATCCTGCAGACTGCTCAGGAAGAAGGTATCCATGGCCGCATAGCGCACCGGCAACTGCCCCGGATTCAAATCCCAGCCCTGATAGTAGCCGTGCCGCAGGGAGTGCATGATATTGTCGTAATGCAGTTTCCAGGCACCGTGTACGACCGCACGGTTCTCGTCCATCTGCTGTGCGCTCAGCACCGCGTCCTTGGCCGCCTTGTGGGGTCCAATCGGCATACTGGTGGTCGCTCCGTCGCTGATCGTGATACCGGTTCCGGCCAGGCTGACCTGCATCACATGGCGGGCGAAATCGCAGGCCGGATGGGTGTGATTCTGGTGCGCAGCGGTGATGTTGCAGGAGGCCGTGTAATCGTAGGTTCCGAAAATCGCCGAGCGGCAGCGGCTACCCGCAGCGGCCACCAGTAGCGGCACCGTATTCTCGCCCTGATAATTGATGATCGACTGCGTCGTTTCGATCATGATTTCCATGCGCAGCGAATCTTTCGGGAAACCCAGTCGGGCTTCGAGATTTTCGAGAATCTTCGCGCAAGTCGACACCTGGCCTGGCGTCGTGACCTTGGGCAGGGTAACGATGAAGTTCTGCGGCAGCTTGCCGCCTGTCTGTTCGGCCAGCCGGGTCAGGAAGATGTCCAGAGTGCGAATCGAGCGCTGCTTGCACTCATCCGAGAACGTCTTGATACGGATCCCGATAAACGGTGGCAGGATGCCCTCGCGCATCCCTTTGGCGACTTCGTCGGCAGCCGCGGCAGCATGACCGTCTTCCTCATCATCCGGACGATTGCCGTAGCCATCCTCGAAATCGATGCGGTTGTCCTCGACCGGCTCGCTTTGCAGCTTCTTTACAACCCGGTTATAGACGGTGAACGCCAGCCAGGCGGCCTGCTTCGTCTCGCGTACCTGCTCGGGATTCGCTTCCAGGGCACGGGTCAAACTCGCCAGTTCCATGGCATTCGTCGGCAGGGTTTCGGCGCGTGGTAGACCGAGCGCACGGGCAAAAACACTGTAGCTGGGCGCATAGGTGTCCAGCGTCTTGAGCGCGACCTCACCCAATTTGGCAGCAAAGCCGGCCTTGAGAAGATTGGCCCCGCCGTAAACCGTGTGCACCGGCTGCCTGTCGAAAGAATCGGCCGGATAATGGGATTTGAACGCCTCATTGGAGGCGTGCAACTCGCCACAATAGGTCGCAATTTCGTCATGGGTGAGCGAAAGTTTCATGTCGAGCCTCCATAATTGCGCACAATACACATCCACCAGTATCATGCATTTGTCGTGATCAATTATTCCCCGTCTCTGATAATGATTCTATCGACGATCGTGGCACATGGCAACACGCTCGCCGCGCCCGAAAAGCAATCTCTTTAGTCTTATAAAAGACTCAAGACAATAGAGCTGAGCGTACAGGACCGTGCCGAAG
>LBIU01000060.1 GCA_000987445.1 Candidatus Accumulibacter adiacens
GATGAGCTCGCTCTGGCGCCAGCCTTGGCGGCGGCGGCGACGCTGGACGACACGGCGACGCGCTTGGCAAAGGGCAGTCCGCTGCCGCCGCTGTGGCACTGGTTCTACTTTCTTCCGCGGGCGCCGCAGAGGCAGCTCGGCGTCGATGGCCACCCACAGCGTGGCGGCTTCATGCCGCCGATTCCCTATCCGCGCCGGATGTTTGCCGGCGCCCGCATGCGCTTCCACCGGCCGCTGCTGATCGGTCAGCCGGCGCGGCGCGAGGCACTGATTCGCGACGTCCGGCAGAAATCGGGACGTTCCGGATCCCTGGCCTTCGTGTCCGTGCTCTGCCGCTTCTATCAGGGAGACGTGCTGTGCATCGAGGAGGAGCAGGACATCGTCTATCGTGAACCGGGCCCGGCCGTTGCGCGCCCTTCAGTGATCGATTGGCCACCGCTCGAAGACGCGACCTGGTCGCGCATCGTGACGCCCGACCCGAAGCTGCTGTTTCGCTTTTCGGCACTGACCTTCAACGCCCATCGCATCCACTACGACCGGCCGTACGCGGTCGAGGAAGAGGGCTATCCGGGGCTGGTGGTGCATGGCCCCTTGACGGCCGTCCTGTTGATGGAGTTGCTGCGCATGAATGCGCCGCGACCCGTTGCCAGCTTCAGCTTCCGCGGACTGGCGCCGCTCTTTGACCTGGCGCCGTTTCGCCTCGTATGCGCCGGCAAGGATGGTCAGATGTCTCTCGAAGCGCAGGCGCCCGACGGGGTGGTGGCCATGCGCGCCAGCGCGGAGCTCATGTCGACGTAGTTATACTGCGCTGCGCCTTGACGCGCATTATTGCCGGTAGCCGGACGCGCAGTCGGCGCTGCTTCTACGCCTCAGTCAGCACGGGGCGCATTTTTCCATAGCCCGAAGTCATCAAAGCGACTGCATTATCGCCGATCGCCCGCGCGGCCGAAAACCCTGCAGGAACTGATTGGCAGGCGGCCATCGGCGACAGGGTTCAGAGCATCGCCCAAGGAAGTGCTGGCGTCGCGGAAGAGCCGTGTTGCGTGCGCGCGGCGCCCGTAAATGAACGACCTTGATTTCGCCGCGTGGCGAATTGCCGGTGTCCATCCCACGGACGATAACCGGGTGAAT
>LBIU01000543.1 GCA_000987445.1 Candidatus Accumulibacter adiacens
CGCGCAGCTGGCTCAGCCAACGGCGCGCCTCTTCCGACTGCCCGGGACCTTGTGGGGCATTCCACAAAGCGCTCAGCCCGCCCGATACGGAAGCGGCCTTCGCCGAGGCTCCCGCAAGCACAAGGGCTATCAGAGCCAAAAACATCAGGCATTTCCAGAGCCGCTTGGTCATCGCACGCGTTATCCTGTCGTTTCCTGGCATGCACGCGTCCTGTCTTCTGGGAGGCCAGGAAGCTGCGCGTGTTCGAGCATTACGATTGCATTATAGGGGGGAATCACCGTTGCTTCGGCCCTGGTCGCGGCTCTGCTCTGCGGCAGCAGGCTGGCGGCATCGTCAAGCAGCTCATGGTGCAGCTGGCCATCGGGGTCAGTGACGCATAGCGGCTCGAAATGCCCGCGGTAGGCTTCGGCAATTCTGATCCGCGGACGATATAGTGAGCCCAGAGGTTCGCAGCTGGCAAGGTAGCTGCGGCTGCCGACGCCGCCGGGGCGAATGCCGTCGCGACCATTGCTGCCGCAACGCGGGTAGCTCATGGTCCAGGCATTTCCCAGGCCGCTCAACAGTCCCCAGGTGGACAACGTCGCACGATAGCGGCGAAAAAACTGCCAGGCATGCGCCGCCAACTTGCGTTTGGCGATCAGGCCCTGGTCCATGCGCGCGGCAAAGGCCACGGCCTTGTCGAGGGAATCCTCGGGGTGACATACGAGCGACCGCCCATCCATGTCGCGCAGCCTGACGTTGGGCAGAAACCGGCCTTCCTGCAGGCGGCGGCTGAACAGCGGCGTGCCCAACAGCGGGATGGCGAAACCGAGGAAGCTTGGCAGGGTGATGCGCGGGTTGGCGACGATGAAGTCGGTTTCCGCGAGCAGGTCGTCGATTCTTTGCTCGACCAGATCGAAGATCAGGCCGTAGTGGAAGACCAGACCGGCTTCCAGGCTGCTGCGGATGATTTCCTCCTGCGGCAGGACCAGATTCTGTTTCTTGTTGAATGCGCTGATCTGCGCCCGGCTGAAGGATTCAACGCCGCTGAAGAAACCGATGCAGCCCGAGGCCCGTGCCAGCGACAGGTTGTCGGCATTGGTGAAGAAATCGGCGGTCACCAGCGCCGCCCAGCCACCGAATTTCCGTTGCGCGTACAGTTCCTTGAGCAGTGCCATGCGCGCCCTGAAGTGGGCGCGCGGTCCGCC
>LBIU01000544.1 GCA_000987445.1 Candidatus Accumulibacter adiacens
GGCTGCGCCAGCGGCCAAGCAAGCGGGCGATCGCCGAGCGGCGATCGCCCCGCCTAATCACGTTTTCTTTGCTGCTCGGTTCCCGGCGCCAGAAACATGCCGACGCCCAGGATGATCAGCAGCAAAGGCCACCAGGTACGCAGCAGATGCCCCAGATCGACATCAAACAGACCCAGGTTGCCGGCCAAAGCCAGGCCACCGACCGCGATCAGCGCGATGGCGCCAAAGTTTCCTCTCATTCTTCTTGCTCCCAGCTGCGCCCCAGCACTGCCTCCCGCCCGCGCGGCGACCCGCTTCCCGGCAGCAGCGCGGGCACCGCCAGGGCGACAGGACTAGGGCACATAGCGATCGACGTAATCGTTCACCGCCAGCGTCCCCAAGCCACGTACGTCGAGCGACGACTCGACGATGACAGCCTGCTGCTCGGGGCTGAATCGGCGCGCCAGATGCTTCCTGAACTTCTCGAGCAACACCGGAATCCCTTCCGCACGCCGGCGACGATGGCCAAGCGGGTATTCGCAGATCAACTCTTCGCTGCGACTGCCATCGCTGAAGAAGATCTGTAGCGCGTTGGCAATCGAACGCTTCTCGGGATTCAGGTAATCCGCCGAGAAGCGCGCGTCTTCGACGACCTCAATTTTCGCGCGCAAGGCGTCGATGCGCGGGTCTGCCGCCGCTTCGTCCTCGTACGCCTCAGCGCTGAGTTCGCCGTTGATTAGGGCATAGGCAACCATGTACTGCAGGCAATGATCCCGGTCCGCTGGATTGTGCAACGGCCCTTGCTTGTCGATGATGCGCAGCGCCGATTCGTGGCTGCGAATGACGACCTTGTCGATGTCCGCCAGGGCTGCCAGCACCTGCGGATGCAGCTCCACCGCACATTCGACCGCCGTCTGGGCGTGAAACTCGGCGGGATAACTGATCTTGAAGAGCACGTTTTCGATCACGTAGCTGCCGAAAGCTCGAGGCACGCGCAAGGCTTGCCCCTTGAACAGCGCCTCCTGGAAACCCCAGGTCCTGGCCGTCAGCGCACTCGGATAACCCATTTCGCCCTTGAGCGAAAACAAGGCCAGCATGACCCCGCGCGCGGTGGCATCGCCGGCCGCCCAGGACTTGCGCGAACCGGTGTTCGGCGTGTGCCGATAGGTACGCAGCGGATGGCCATCGACGAAAGCCTGCGAGACGGCGTTGATGATCTGTGATCGTCCGCCGCCCAACAGCCAGGTGCATACCGCGGCCGTCGCCACCTTGACCAGCAGCACGTGATCCAGACCGACGCGATTGAAGCTGTTCTCCAGCGCCAGCACCCCCTGAATCTCGTAAGCCTTGATCATCGCTTCGAGCACCTGGCGCATCTGCAGCGGCGCCTGACCGCTGGCCAGACGGGTTCGCGACAGCCAGTCGGCCGTGGCCAGAATGCCGCCGAGGTTGTCCGACGGATGACCCCACTCGGCGGCCAGCCAGGTGTCGTTGAAATCCAGCCAGCGGATCAGGGTACCGATATTGAAGGCCGCCTGGATCGGGTCAAGCTGAAACGATGTCCCGGGAACGCGTGCGCCATGCGGTACGACGGTACCCGGGACGACCGGCCCGAGGAGCTTGGTGCAGGCCGGGTAGGCGAGCGCCTCGAGGCCGCAGCCGAGGGCATCGATCAGGCAGTAGCGGGCAGTATTGAAAGCGCCGCTGGAGTCGATCTTGTAGTCGAGAACGTAATTGGCAATATCGACCAGCAACTGATCGGGATCGGGGCGAGACTCGGGAATTCGTGATGACATCTTGTTTCTCCTGCGGCTGCTCTACCGGGCCGCCCGGGTCCGCCAAAGAGCGACTGCCGGTCCGCTTGC
>LBIU01000545.1 GCA_000987445.1 Candidatus Accumulibacter adiacens
GCCGTCTCAATGCCCTGCGCGCGGTGATCGCCGGCATGTACGCCGATGGCGACCTGACCCGCCGCGCAGTGCTGGAGGGGAAAGACGAGATCGCCGGTCTGGCGGAGGATTTCAACCGGCTGATCGGCAGCTTCTCGACCATCGTCGGCAAGGTGTTGTTCAATTCGGTGGAAGTGGTCAATGCGTCCAAACAGCTGATGGGCGACGCCAATCGCGTCGCCTCGGGCTCCAACCAGCAGCGTGACGCGGCCCTGGCCACGGCGGGGGCGATGGGCGAGCTGACCGAGAACATGAACCAGGTCAGCCAGAGCGCAAGCGAAACGGCCGACATTTCGGAGACATCGAGCGGTCTGTCAACCGAGGGCATGAGGATCGTCCATAGCGCCTCGGCAGAAATGGAGCAGATCGCTGCCTCGGTCACCGAGTCGGCGCGGGTCGTATGCGCGCTCGGTGAGCGCTCGAAGGCGATCAGCGGCATTGTTCAGACGATTCGCGAGATCGCCGACCAGACCAACCTGCTGGCGCTCAATGCGGCCATCGAGGCGGCACGCGCCGGTGACCAGGGGCGTGGTTTTGCGGTCGTTGCCGACGAGGTGCGCAAGCTCGCCGAGCGGACTTCGCAGGCGACCGGCGAGATCAGCCAGATGATTTCCGCGATCCAGGGCGAGACGCAGAGCGCGATTGCCAGCATCGAAGCCGGCAGCGGGCAGGCGCGCAACGGCGCCGAGCTGGCGCAACAGGCCGCGCAATCGCTGGAGCGCATCAACAGCGGCGCGCGGGCGACGATGGAAAAGGTCGACTCGATCGCCGCCGCCGTGGCCCAGCAGAGTCGCACCGGGCAAAGCATTGCCGATCACGTGCGGCGCATCAAGGACATGGCCGACGCCAACAACGCGGTCGCCGCCGAGACCCTGGTGGCCGTCGACCATGTCGAATGCCTGGCCGAGAATCTCCGCGAAATCAGCAACGTCTTCAAGCTCGGCCCGGCCGGCGAGCAGGCGCTGGCCACGCACGCGCGCATGCCGGCGATGGTCAGGCAGGCGGCGTTGAGCATTGGGCAGCTTTTCGACAAGGCGGTCGATGCGGGCAAGATCAAGGTCGATGATCTTTTCGACGACCGCTACCAGCCGATCGCCAATACGCGGCCGCAGAAGTACAAGACCCGTTTCGACGACTTCACCGATCAGAACCTGTCGCCCGTGCAGGAAAACCTGCTCGATCAGTGCAAGGCGGCGGTGTATGCGATTTCCATCGACCGCAATGCCTACGTGCCGACTCACAACCGCAAGTTCTCGCAGCCGCTGACCGGCAACGAGAAGATCGATTTCGTGAATAACCGCAGCAAGCGCCTCTTCGATGACCCGGTGGGCAAGCGCTGCGGAGCGCACGAACAGCCCTTCCTGCTGCAAACCTATCGTCGCGACACCGGCGAGGTGATGCACGACATCTCGGCGCCGATCTACGTCAAGGGCCGCCATTGGGGCGGTTTCCGCATCGGTTACAAGACCGAGGTCTGAGCGGCGGGCGGCTTCCGCTGGCTGCCGCTCGCGCATGACGCCACGGCGTCGATTGATTTAAGATGCTTGTCGCCGGGCCGCTGCTCGTCGCCATGCGAAGGGAATGAACCATGTCCGAACTGCTGAAGAACATCGACGCGCGCACCAAGCTGGCGGGAACCAACAAGCTGGAGATTCTCCTGTTCTCGCTGGGGAGCGACGCGCGTACCGGGCGCCAGGAGACCTTCGGCATCAATGTCTTCAAGGTCCGCGAGGTGATGCGTACGCCGCCGATCACTGCGGCGCCGGAAATGCCGGCCTCGGTCGAAGGCATGGTCAGTCTGCGCGGGGCGCTGGTGCCGGTGGTCGATCTGGCGCGCTACGCGCGGGTGGATACGCAAACGCCGCGCTCGATCATGATCGTCACCGAGTACGCCGGTCATACGCAGGGTTTTCTCGTCGAGGCGGTGGACACCATCCTGCGTCTTGACTGGAGTCAGATGCGGGTGCCGCCGGCGATGCTGCTGGCCGAGCTCGGCGGGCTGGTGACGGCGGTCACCGAGTTGCCCGACGGTCGCCTGGTGATGTTGATGGACGTCGAGAAGATTCTCTCGGAAACCACCCGCTACGATGACGAGATCGTCTATCGCAATATCAAGCCGATCGGCAACCCGGAATTGACGGTCTACTTTGCCGACGACTCGGCAGTGGCGCGCAAGCAGATCGAGCGCACGCTGGACGCGATGGGCGTCAAGCACGTCGCCGCGATCAATGGTCGCGATGCCTGGAACGAGCTGGAGAAGGTCGCCGCGTCGGCACAGACGGCGGGGCAACAGGTGAGCGAGCTGATCAGTCTGGTCCTGACCGACATCGAGATGCCGGAGATGGACGGCTACATTCTCACCAAGAAGATCAAGTCCGACCCGCGTTTCGCGGGCGTGCCGGTGATCATGCATTCCTCGCTCTCCGGGATGTCGAACCAGCAACTGGGCAAGTCGGTGGGTGTCGACGAGTACGTGCCCAAGTTCGAACCGCAGCGCTTGTCGGAAACGCTGACGCGCAGGCTGCTGGGCGGCGTTCCGGCGGTGCAGTTGAGCGCGTAGTTGATTTGAATCCGCGACCTCTGGAGCGATCATAGATGATGGATTTGGCAGAACGAAAAGACCTGCTCGAGGGCGTAGACGCGAGGACGCGCCTGGCCGGCTCCAACAAGATGGAGATCCTCCTGTTCTCGCTCGGCACGCGCGAGACGTTCGGGATCAACGTCTTCAAGGTGCGCGAAGTCGGGCGAACGCCGCACATTACGAAGACCCCGAACATGCCGCGTGGCGTCGAAGGCCTGATTTCTTTGCGCGGCAACGTCATTCCGGTGTTGTCGCTGATTTCCTTTCTCGAGCACAAGGAGCAACCGCAGGAGCACGGCAAGACGATGATGGTCGCCGAGTATTCGAAGCGCACCCTCGGCTTCCTGGTGCACGAGGTCGATCGCATCATCCGCGTCGACTGGGAAAGAGTGAAGGCGCCGGAAAGCGTCCTGTCGAGCAACCAGGGCCTGATCACGGCGATCACCGAACTCGACGATGGCAAGTTGGTGTCGATTCTCGATGTCGAGCAGATCCTGGCCAACGCCTTTGGCGAAGCCTTGATCGTCGATATTCAGCGTGCCAATGTCGGTGAGAATGTGGGGATATTCTTCGCCGACGATTCGATTGTCGCCCGACGCAAGATCGTCGAGGTGCTGGACCGGCTGGGCGTCAAGCACAAACATGCCACCAACGGTGCCGAAGCATGGAGTCGCCTGCAGGCCATTGCCGCGCACGCCACGCAGACCGGCGCCGCCGTGCGTGACGAGATCCGCCTGATACTGGTCGATGCCGAAATGCCCGAGATGGACGGCTATGTGCTCACCAAGAACATCAAGGGCGATGCGCGCTTTGCCGGCATCCCGGTGGTCATGCACTCGTCGCTGTCGTCCGAGGCCAATCATGCGATGGGCAAGGCGGTGGGCGTCGACGCCTACGTCGCCAAGTTCGACGCGGAAGTTCTTGCCGACACCTTGCGTCCGTTGCTCGAACGTTAAGAGAAGAATCAGAAGAGAACCGGGAGTAGATAGAGAATGGCTGATCCAAAAATGAGAATTCTGGTGGTGGACGATTTTTCGACGATGCGCCGCATCGTCAGAAATCTCCTCAAGGAACTGGGCTTCTCCAACGTCGACGAGGCCGAGGATGGGGCCATCGCGCTGCAGAAGCTGGAGAGTGGCGGCTTCGAGTTCGTGGTCACCGACTGGAACATGCCGAACATGGATGGCTTGCAACTTCTCAAGGCGATTCGCGCTGCGCCGACGCTCAAACACCTGCCGGTGATGATGATCACCGCCGAAGCCAAGAAGGAGAACATCATCGCCGCGGCGCAAGCAGGGGCCAGTGGCTATATCGTCAAGCCCTTCACCGCGGCAACGCTGGCCGAGAAGCTGCAGAAGATTTTTGACAAGATGGGGGGCTGAGATGACCGACGCCGATCGCTCGGGGGATTCGAGAGAACTCGAAGCACTGTTTGACAGCATTGCCGCGGCCGCCGCTCCGACCGGCGCGGCACCTGTGCCGGCCGCAGCGGCGACGCCGTCGCTGTTGCAGCAACTGCGCGAGGTCGAAGCCGAGGCGGATGATAGCGAGGAGTTGCAGTCCTTGTTCGAAGC
>LBIU01000546.1 GCA_000987445.1 Candidatus Accumulibacter adiacens
CCAAAGCCGGAGTACGGCACGATCGAGCTGCGCGTCTGCGATACGCCGCTCACCGTGGACCGCGCGGCAGCGCTCGCCGCCTACCTGCAGGCACTCTGCCGCATGCTCCTGCAACGCGACGAAGCCCCACCGGTCGAGGACGATTATCTGGTCTACAACTACAACCGCTTCCAGGCCTGCCGCTTCGGACTCGACGGCGTGCTGGTCCATCCCAAGAACCACGCGAGTCGGCTGCTGCGTGACGACATCCTGGCGACCCTGGGCAAACTCGAACCCCATGCCGCGGCCCTGGACAGCGTCACGGCACTCGAGCATCTGCGCCACGAAGTCAGCGCGGAAGGCAACCACGCCAGCTTCCTGCGTCAGCACTTTGGCGACGCAGGAAGTGTTCAGGGAGTCGTTGATGCCGCGGTCACGCTCTTCCGGCGAGGGCGAAGCAGGTAATGCCAGCCCCGTGAAGTGAGCGGTGACCCCTTCAGCTGCTAGAATTCGCCGTTTCCCTTGCCGCACACCCCTGCCGCCATCATGCCCATGGACTACCTCGAAAGAATTCTCAACGCCCAGGTCTACGACGTCGCGAGCGAAACACCGCTTGACTTCGCGCCCGGCCTGTCGGCGCGTACCGGTAACCGGATACTGCTCAAGCGCGAAGACCTGCAGCCGGTTTTTTCCTTCAAGCTGCGCGGCGCCTACAACAAGATTTTCCACCTCTCGGCAGACAAGCTGAAACGTGGCGTGATCTGCGCCTCGGCCGGTAATCATGCGCAAGGCGTGGCACTGGCGGCAGCCAAGCTCGGCTGTCGGGCCGTGATCGTCATGCCGACAACGACACCGCAGATCAAAATCCAGGCGGTGCAAGCCCTCGGCGGTGAAGTGGTGCTGGTCGGGGAGTCGTTCGACGACGCGTACGCGCGCGCCCGGGAACTCGAGAAATCCGAGAAGCTGAGCTTCGTGCACCCTTTCGACGACCCGGAAGTGATCGCCGGCCAGGGCACGATAGGCATGGAAATCCTCCGCCAACACGCCAAGCCGATTCATGCCGTGTTCTGCTGCGTCGGTGGCGGCGGCCTGATCTCAGGCGTTGCCGCCTACATCAAGCGGGTCCGGCCGGAGACCAAGATCATTGGCGTCGAAGCCAGCGACGCCGACGCCATGGCACGCTCGCTGGCCGCCGGCAAGCGCATCCGGCTCGACCACGTCGGCCTGTTCGCCGATGGCGCGGCGGTCAAATACGTCGGCGAAGAGACCTTTCGCCTCTGCCAGATGTACGTCGATGAGATGGTCCTGGTCAATACCGACGCCATTTGTGCAGCAATCAAGGACGTCTTCGAGGACACCCGCGCGGTCCTCGAACCGGCGGGGGCTTTGGCAGTGGCCGGCGCCAAGGCGTACGCCCGTGCGCACAAGCTGAAAGACAAGGCACTGGTGGCCATCGCCTCCGGCGCCAACCTCAACTTCGACCGCCTGCGCTTCGTCGCCGAACGCGCCGAACTCGGCGAGCAACGGGAAGCCGTTTTTGCGGTCACGCTGCCCGAGAAGCCCGGCGCCTACAAAAGCTTCGTGTCGCTGATCGGCTCGCACAACATCACCGAGTTCAACTACCGCTACAACGACCAACGCGACGCGCACGTCTTCGTCGGAATACAGGTTTCTTCCCGCGCCGAGTCGATAAAGCTGCTCGAACAGCTGCACAAACACGATTATCCGGCGCTTGATCTGACCGACGACGAAATGGCCAAGGGGCACATTCGCCATCTGGTCGGCGGCCACTCGCCATGCATCAGCAACGAGCTGCTTTACCGTTTCGAATTTCCCGAGCGCCCCGGCGCGCTGATGAAATTTCTCAACAGCATGAGCGCCGGCTGGAATATCAGCCTCTTCCATTACCGCAACCACGGCGCAGACTACGGCCGCGTACTGGTCGGCATGCAGGTGCCGCCAAGCGAAATGAACGAATTCGAGGACTTCCTGCAGAAAGTCGGCTACGCGCACTGGAACGAGACCCACAACCAGGCCTACAAACTGTTCCTCGGCTAGTTGTGCGCCCGTGCGCCGCAGACAGGCGCGGCAAGTGATAGGCTGTACTAGCGACATCACCGGTATTGACCCGTCACATGCCGCTGTTCGTTCCCGAACCAGTCAACACAGGACACCTTTTCGAGGAGAGCATCCAGATGCCCATGAACATCGTCAACAACGTCACCGGCCTGATCGGCAATACGCCTCTGGTCAGACTGCATCGCATTGCGGCCGGCATCGAAGGCACCATCGCCGCCAAACTGGAATTCTGCAATCCGGCACACAGCGTCAAGGATCGCATCGCCATGGCGATGATCGACGAGGCGCAAGCGGCGGGCCGGATCAACCCGGACACGATCGTTCTTGAACCGACCTCGGGCAACACCGGCATTGGCTTGGCGATGGTTTGCGCGGCGCGCGGGATCAAATGCTGCTTCGTGATGCCGGAGACGATGAGCCGCGAGCGCCGCCTGCTGCTCAAGGCTTACGGCGCCGAATTGGTCCTCACGCCCGGCCCGGACGGCATGGGCGGCGCCATCAGCCGCGCCGAGGCGATGGCCGCCGCCGATTCGCGCTACTACATCCCGCAGCAATTCGAGAACCCGGCCAATCCGGCCATTCACCGCGCCACGACAGCCGAAGAAGTGTGGAACGATACCCATGGCCAGGTGGACATCTTCGTTTCCGGCGTCGGCACTGGCGGCACCATTACCGGCGTCGGCGAAGTGCTCAAGGAGAGGAAGCCCGGCGTGCAGGTGATCGCCGTCGAGCCCGACGCATCGCCAGTCCTCTCGGGTGGGGCCAAGGGACCGCATCCGATCCAGGGCATTGGCGCCGGCTTCGTGCCAAAGGTGCTCAACACGGCAATCTACGACGAAGTGCTGCGCGTCAGCGCCGATGACGCCTTCGTCACCGCGCGCCGGATGGCGACCGAAGAAGGCTTGCTGGTCGGCATTTCCTCCGGGGCCGCCGTGTGGGCGGCGATGGAAGTCGCGCGGCGGCCACAGAACGCCGGCAAGTTGACCGTGGTCGTCATTCCCTCCTTCGGTGAGCGCTACCTGTCCACCGCGCTCTTCGCCGACCTCGAAGTCTGAGCGCATTCTGCCGATGCGGCCGGTGAGCCACTTCTCCTTCGAACGGGTGATCGACCGGCGCGGCGGTGATTCGCTCAAGTGGAACCGCTACGCGGGCCGCGATGTGCTCCCCCTGTGGGTTGCGGACATGGATTTTGCGGCCCCGCCGGCGATCATCAGGGCGCTTGAAAAACGCGTTGCGCACGGCTGTTTCGGCTACGCCGAGCCGACACCGGCACTGCTCGAAGCCGTCCTCGAGCATCTGCAGCGCGCCTACGGCTGGCAGGTCGAAGCGCAGTGGCTGGTGTGGCTGCCGGGTCTGGTCAGCGGCCTCAATATCGCCTGCCGGGCTGTCGATGGCGATGTTCTGACAGCGACGCCGATCTATCCCCCCTTCCTCTCGGCGCCGGGGCTGGCCGGCAAGACGCTGGCTACCGCCGCGCTGCAGCAGCTTGCCGGTCGCTGGCTCTGGGACTTTGCCGCCCTGCAGCGCGCGCGGACCCCGAGCAGCGGACTGCTGCTGCTCTGCCACCCGCACAACCCGGTGGGACGTGCCTGGGACGATGACGAGCTCGCGCAGATCGCCCGCTTCTGCAAACGCCACCAGCTGATCGTCTGCTCGGATGAAATTCACTGCCAGTTGCTGCTCGATCGTCAGCGGCGACACCGGCCACTGGCGATGATCGATGCCGACATCGCCGAGCGCAGCATCACCCTCATGGCGCCATCGAAAACCTACAATATTCCCGGCCTCGGCTGCGCTTTCGCAGTCATCCCGAATGCCGCGCTAAGACGTCGCTTCACGGCCACCATGCGCGGTATCGTCCCGCATGTGAATGCCCTTGGCCTGGCAGCCATGGAAGCCGCTTATCGCGATTGCGACGACTGGCTACAGGCGCTGCTCGAGGTGCTGCGCGACAACCGTGATCGCGTCGCAGCGATGCTCGGCAGCATCCCGGGCCTGACCGTGACCCCTGTCGAGGCGACCTACCTGGCGTGGATCGACGCGCGCGGTCTGGGCATCGGCGACGCCACCGCCTTCTTCGAGAAGGCTGGCGTCGGTCTCTCCAATGGCGCGGATTTCGGCCTCCCCGGCTGGTTGCGACTCAATTTCGGCTGCCCGCGAGCCACCCTGGATGCCGCCCTCGAGCGCATGCGACGCGCCTGTTCGGCCTTGCCCAGGCCGCCGTCGACAGGAAGCGCATTGCTTTAGTCGAGCCGCGCGCCTAGCATGCGAGACTCTCGGCGCCAACAAGAGCAAACCCTGTTAAATGGCACTCTCTCCTTTTTCACGCTGGCCATCGTCGGGCCGCTGGGCGATACTGATCGGCGTCGCTCTGGCCGCCTTGTCGATGACCGCCTGGGTGAGCAAGTCACTATCGGACGCGGCCAACGAACGCCTCGAACAGCGCTTTCGCCAGGCGGCCGCAACGCGGGCCGACCTCATCAGACAACGGATTGTCGATCAGCTGGACAACCTGAGCACTTTGCAGCGCCTGTTCAGCAGCGTCGAAACCGTCGACTGGCGGGCTTTCGAGAAGTTCGCCGGACCCATGGTCGGCGATCACGGCATGCGCGGTTTTGGCTGGTTGCCACTTGTCGAAGCGGCGGATCGCGGCAGCTTCGAACGCCGCGCCCGCCAGCTTTGGGGCGATTCCTTTGCCATCAGCGAACGCGACGCGGAAGGTGCCACGCAGCCGGTCGCTGATCGCAAGCGCTATTTTCCGGTGCTTTATGCCGTTCCGCTCGAACCCAATCACCGGGCGATCGGGGTGAATCTACATGCGGCGTCGAACCGTGGGCCGCTCATCGAGCAAGCGATTGATACCGGCCTGCAGGTGAGCAGCGATCTCGGCCCACTGCTCATCGACAACCGCCAGACCGACACCGTGGTCATCGTCGCGCCGGTCTACCATGGCGGCGACGTCCCGCCAACCCGCGACCAGCGGCGTGCCGCCATTCAGGGCATCGTACTCGCCGTCCTGAGCATGAACCAGATGTTCGACGCCGCCAACGCGGGCGATGCCGAAACCGGTCTCAATGCCTACCTGCTCGACCAGACGCAGCCAGAGGAGCAGCAACTGATTCGCGCCTGGCTCCCCGGCGGGCAGCTGGCCGAGGCACCGGCAGATGCGGCGATCGGCGGCTACCACGCCGAGATCGAGATCGGCCGGCGGTTATGGGCGGTTGAGGTCGAAGCCACGCCGGGATGGCTGGAGCGCAATGCCTCGCCGACGATTCCTTATGTTCCGCTGCTCGGCGGGCTGCTCACCCTGCTGCTGCTGACCTACCTGCACAGCGTGCTGAACCGGCGCGCGATGGCCGAGGCGCTGGTCCGTGAGCGGACGGCCGATCTCCTCGAACGGGAGAACTCCTACCGCACGCTGGTCGAGAATCTGCCGGTGATCATCAGTCGCTACGATGATCAGTATCGCCATCTGTTTACCAACGCCTCCTTCGAACGTTCGCTGGGCCTGACACCGGGCAGTGTCCTCGGCAAGACGCTGCGCGAAGTGTTCGCCGACTTCCCGGGGTTGGACGGCGCGCTGCTCGAACAATGGGAGCAA
>LBIU01000547.1 GCA_000987445.1 Candidatus Accumulibacter adiacens
GGCTGCGGGTCGGGAAAAGCCTTCAGTACGCTGGCTTCTTCCGGATCGTTCTTCTCGCCAGCGACCAGCAGCGTTATTCCCGAAGACACCCTGCGGCGGCCCTGCAGGCCGTTGGCGGCCTTGAGGCCGGCCACCGTCATTCCGAAGCGCGGCGCCACCTGTTCGAGTTTCTCGCCCGGGCGCAGGGTATAGGCTTGCCAGGATGAAAGCGGTTTGTCGCTTTCCTCGTGCGCCTCGAGGTTCTGGTTGAAGGTTTCGAGCTTGTCGGCCGGGATCACCAGTGGCGTTTCCGACCGGATCACCGGGCGATTGTGGGAGGGGTTCAGGGCCTCGAATTCCTGCACCGGCATTTCGGCCAGCTGGGCGGCCAGTTTGACGTCGATGTTGCTGGCCTTGGTGACCGTCGCGAAGTAGGGGCGCATCGGCACGCCGAGCATGTCGAGGTCGGCGAGGATGTTGGGGTTGCTGAAGATGTTCTTCAAGGCTTGCAGCTTGGGGACGTAGTTGCGCGTCTCCTCGGGCATCTTGAGGCTCAGGTAGTCGGTGGGCAGGCCCTGCGCCTCGTTTTTCTTGATCGCCCGACCGACCGCGCCTTCGCCCCAGTTGTAGGAGGCCAGCGCCAGGTGCCAGTCGCCGTGCAGCTCATAGATGTATTGCAGGTAGTCGAGGGCGGCGCCGGTCGATTGGACGATGTCACGCCGTTCGTCAACCCACCAGTTCTGTTCCAGCTTGTATTGCTTGCCGGTCGCCGGCACGAACTGCCACAGGCCGGAAGCATGGCTGCGCGAGTAGGCGGTCGGATTGTAGGCGCTCTCGACCATCGGCAGCAGGGCGATTTCCATCGGCATGCCGCGCTTGTCTAGTTCGACGATGATGAAATGCAGATAGCGGCTGCTGCGGGTGATCATCCGCCGCAGATAGTCCGGGCGGTTCAGATACCACTGTTGATGGTGCAGAACCAAGGCGTTGTTGATGTTCGGCATCGAGAATCCGCGACGCAGGTGCTGGAAGATCTCCGCGGACTCGTAGGTCAGGTCGATGGTCTCGGGCAGCGGTGCCGGCGCCACGACTTCAACCACCGGCAGGGGCCCGTCGGTTCCTGCCGGTACTGCCGTGGTGGCAGCCTCGGCGCGCGGTGGCAGGCTGGTGGGCAGTGCGGGAGCGCTTGTCGGAGGGTTGTCACTCGCCGCTTCGTTCGACCAGGCGGTGGTGCAGGCAAGTGCAACAAGCATGGCAAAAGCTATTCGTGGCGTCATCCGGTGGTCCTGTCCTAGTTCTCGGGCGGTGCCAGTTGTCCCGACGAAATCGGTTTCGCTGCGCGCTTCACCGGAGCCGGTTCACCTGGTCGAATCTTGCCCGACAAGATTGGGATTATAGAACAGCCATCTTGCTGCCGTCGGGATCATTTGCGGCGCAGAAGGGCGCTCGCGCAGCGCTGATGGGCTCGCAGCCGGGACACTGAAGGCACCCGCTGGTCCCCTGGTGACTGCCAGGCGGCGAGCCACAACGGAAAAAGCCCAGGCTGGCTGGGCTTTTCCTTCTTGTGCTGGCGGAGTGGACGGGACTCGAACCCGCGACCCCCGGCGTGACAGGCCGGTATTCTAACCAACTGAACTACCACTCCTTGTGCGCTGCTTTTTTCCCTTGGCATCTCTCTGTGGCTGCGAAGCGAGGCCTCTGCAACCCGGGAAGCTGCGCATTATAGCGGAATTCGGCGGGCAAGCAAGGGGAAAAAGCGCCTCGCGAAGTTTTTTGCAGCGTTCCGCCAGCTCAGCGAATGGCGCCGACAAAGCCGTCGATGTCGGCGTGCGCCTCCTGCAGGTGCTGCAGGCAGCGGTCCCAGTGCTGCCAGGGCAAGGCCAGTATCTCGAGCAGGGCGGCTCGTTCGGCGTCTTCCGTGGGCAGCGTCTGGCCACCGAGTGCGACGTGGGCCGCCTGGTCGGCCAGTCCGATCAGCGCGCAGAAAGCGCGCTCGTCGCCAGCTGCTTGCGGGTCGTGATGGTGAGCGATGGCGGCGACGTAGCGGGCGGGCAGATCCCAGCGTTCGGCGACCATCTCGCCGACTTCGGGATGGGTGAATTCGAACAGGGTCTGCTCGGCTTCGAGACTGCTGATCGGCGTTGCGCCGCGCCGCAACTCGAGCACTTGATGGTAGGCGGGTTCCGCCTGGATGGCGAAGATCAGTTTGCCGATGTCGTGCAGGATGCCGGCCATGAAGGCCTCATCGGCCGAGCACTCGACCTGTGGAGAGAGGAAGCGTGCCGCGGTGGCGGTGGCGATCGAGTGCTTCCAGAACTCGGTCAGGTTCAGGCGCTCGGTGCGGAAGGCGTCGAAGGCGCCAACCGAGAATATCATCCCCTGAACATTGGTGAAACCGAGCACCCGTACCGCTTCGGCGATGGTGCTGATGCGTCGCGAGAAGCCGAAGAAGGCGGAATTGGCGACGCGCAGGATCTTGGCCGAGATCGCCGGGTCGTTGACGATCACCCGTTCGACCGCGCGCGCATCGCTGTTCGGATTCTGCAGGACTTTCAGCGCCTGCACGACGATTGCCGGCAGGGTCGGGACTTCGTAGAGATCGACGGGTCGGAAACGGGCCATCGGTTCCGCGGTCAGCTTGTGTCCGCCCGCGGTATCACCGAGTTCGCACAGCCGCGGTGACAGCCCGGGATGAATCAGCTGGAAGACATGTACCGGGTGCGGCAGATCGCGCAGGCGAAGCATGCCGGTATCGCGCAGGCTGGTGTCCGCCGGCAAGGATTCACGCACCAGGGCTTCGGTCGGCGAAGTGAGCAGCGTCTGTCCGCCAAGCGTCACCGCCAGCAGCCGGGCGCAGCGGTTGACCGTCGTCCCGAAATAGTCGCCGGCGCTCAGATAGGCCGGGCCGGTGTGCAGCGCGATGCGTACCCGCAGTGCCGACTTCGTCGGCCAGCGCGCGGCGGCGAGGCTGGCCTGGATCTGGCAGGCGGCGTGCAGCGCCTCGGCCGCATCATCGAAAGTGACGCAGAACGCATCGCCAACCGTCTTGAAGACGTAGCCGTGGTGGCGCTCGATGGCCGCCGAAAGCAGCGTGTTGTGGCGCTGCAGGGCGATGCGCATGGCCTGCGATTCGGTTTCCCAGAGGTTGGTCGAGCCTTCGATGTCGGTAAACAGGAAGGTGGCCGTGATCAGCGAAGCATCGCCCAAGGTAAGTTCTGCCGGTCCCATTCACTGCCTCGCTGGTTCGTTATCGGCGATCATTCGTGGCTGCTGCCTGCTGGACGGGCGGTCGCCGAAGGGTCAGGAATTTGATCGCGCCGAAGCGAGTATCCCGGCTTCCGGTCACTGCCGTCAATCGCTGCGGCGGCTTGGCAGCGCGCCAGGGCGATCTGTCGTCGGCGAAGTGGCGTGTGCCGGTCGGCGCAGGGGGCGTAATATGCCTGACCGAGGCTTTCACTTGAGGTGTCGAGATGGCGATTCGCGACTGGCCTGAAGACGAGCGACCACGTGAGCGCCTGCTGGCGCGCGGTGCCGCGTCCCTATCGGATGCTGAATTGCTGGCGATCTTCCTGCGCGTCGGCAGCAAGGGAAAAAGCGCGGTCGATCTGGCGCGCGAGCTGATCGGGGGTTTTGGCGGGCTGAATCGCCTGTTTGCCGCCAGCCAGGCCGATTTTTCTGCGGTGCCGGGGATGGGGCCGGCAAAGTATGCGCAGCTGCAGGCAGTGCTGGAAATGGCGCGGCGCTCGCTCGGTGAAGAGCTTAAGGCGCAGGGGCTGACCTTCGCCTCGCCCGCCGGCGTGCGCGACTATCTGCGCCTGCATCTGGCCGGCCTGGAACACGAAGTCTTTCTGGCTCTGTGGCTGGACGCCCAGAACCGCCTGATTGTCGCCGAAGAGCTGTTTCGCGGCACGCTGACGCAAACCAGCGTCTATCCGCGCGAGGTGCTCAAGCACGCGCTGCGGCACAATGCGGCGGCGGTGGTGCTGGCGCACAA
>LBIU01000548.1 GCA_000987445.1 Candidatus Accumulibacter adiacens
TCGGCGGAGCATTGGCAGCCCCTGCTGATGCCCTCGCTGCTGGTCGCCTTCATGATCTTTCTGTCCAGCCAGTCGGCCGCGCAATCGCTGGCCCACCGGCGCGGCGAGCGCATCGTCAGCAACAGCGAGTTGCTCGGACTCGGCGCCGCCAACCTGGCCAGCGCGGTATCCGGCGGCTTCGCGGTCACCGGCAGCATCTCGCGCTCGGCCGTGAATTACGCCGCCGGCGCCAACACGCCGCTGGCCAGCGTCATCTCGGCCGGCCTGATCGTCCTGGCGCTGCTCGTGCCGACCACCTGGATATCCTGGTTGCCACTGCCGGCGCTGGCAGCGACGATCATTCTCGCCGTCCTCGGGATGATCGATGTCGCCACCTTGCGCGTTGCCTGGCGCCACGACCGCAGCGACGCCGCCGCGCTGCTCGCGACCACCGCCGGCGTCCTGCTGCTCGGCGTCGAACAGGGGGTCATTCTCGGCGTCGTGCTGTCGCTGGCGACGGTCATCTGGCGCGCCAGCCGGCCGCACATCGCGGTCATCGGCCGCATTCCCGGCAGCGAGCACTTCCGCAACATCAAGCGACACCAGGTCGAAACCCTGCCCGAAGTGCTGATCCTGCGTATCGACGCCGATCTCTTCTTCGGCAATGTCGACGCCATCATCGATCATCTCGAGCACCTGCTCAAGGAGCGGACGGCAGAAGGCTGCGCGACCCGCGACGTGGTGCTGGTGATGTCGGCGGTGAGCAGCATCGATACCACCGGCCTCTACGTGCTCAACGAAATCAACCGCAGCCTGCTCGGACAGTCGATCAAGCTGCATCTGAGCGAAATCAAGGGGCCGGTGATGGACCGCCTGCAGCGCAGCGAACTGCTCAAACACAGACTCGGCGGGCGGGTGTTTCTGAGTACCGCCGAAGCCTTCAGCTACCTCGGCGAGCAGGCGGCGCAGGAAACCTGGTCCATTTGATGCTCGCAAACACGAAGACAGGCGTCCCGGCTTGCCTGATGAAGAACAAGCCATGACTGATCAGCGCAGGAAATTCGTTCTGGTCATCGGCACCGGCTGGGCCAACGCCGCCAAGCGCCGCGTCGCGCGCATGCTCGGCATGACCCTGGCCGATACGGGCTTCGGGCTCATCGCCGGCAACTCGACGGGGGTCGACTACTGGGTTGCGGACAGCTTCTGCGCGGCGCTCAAGCTGCGCGAGGAGGCACCGCAGGGCGCTTTTCGGCAGATTTCGCTGGGCTGGAACCGGCTCTTGGAGCGCGGCGGCCTGCCCTTGCCGGGCTATGCGGCGGACGAGGAATGCATCGTCGCCGTGGATGACCTCGAAGCCTGGAAGCGCGAAGCAATCGCCCGCTGCGACGCGGCGGTGATGGTCGGCGGCGGCCGGGGCGCACTGGACATCGCGCGGCGCATCATCGATCAGGGCAAACCCGTCTTTCCCCTCCCTTTCATGGGCGGCCTCACCGGCAACTCGGACTTCGTCTTTCAGGAGATCCTCAAGACCTGGGAGGGCCATCAGGTACCGGGAGTGAGCCGCGCGCAGTTCCTGCAACTTGCCCAGCCATGGCTGAGCGACGCCGGTCGCGACGCGGAGCGCCTCGTTCGGGAAATCACTGAAAACTGGGAGGGCCGCCCGGTACCCGGAGTGAAGCGCGGGCAGTTTCTTCAACTCGGCGAGCCCTGGGTGAGCGGCACCGGCCAGTTGAGCAATCTGCTGCGCGGCACCCTCGCCGAAACGCCGGATATCTTCATTTCCTATCGCCGCAGCGATGCGCCAGCGGCCGCCGGACGCATCGACAACGATCTTTCCGAACATTTCGGCGGCCGTCGGGTTTTCCTCGACATCAGCGATATCGCGCCCGGTCATCCCTGGGATGACTCGATCGACGAGGCGCTGCAGGCGTCGCAGGCCGGCGTCGTGGTCATCGGCAGGTCCTGGATGCTGGCCGGCAGCGACGGTCGCACGCCCCGCCTGCACGAAGCCGACGATGTCGTCTGCAAGGAGATTGCGGACATGATCCGGCAGGGCAAAGCCATTTTTCCGCTGCTCGTCGAGGGCGCCCGCCTGCCGGAAGCGGCGGAACTTCCGGAAGAACTGCGCCCGCTCCTGCGCTTCCAGGCGACGACGATCGACAACGCCAACTGGGGAGCGACGATGCAGTTGCTGATCCGCGAAATCGAAGCCGTCCTTCGTCATCAGCGGAACGCTGACGGCAAGCGGGCGGGGCGATCGAGCGGCCCAAGCGTGGAACCGTGAAAACGCCCCACCCGCTTCCGGGGAGCGGCTGCGATTACCGGCATCGTCGCCACGTCTGGGCAGTGCCTTGAAAACCCTTCGCTCCCTGCTATAACTTGCTCATTGGCAGGCGTCGATTGCACGCCAATTCGATCGTCTGGGGGAGAACGTCTACGTGTGCTTTTTCACTTTCCTTGAGCAGCGTTGCTGGCATCAAGGGATCGGCTGTGCGCCGTGAAGGCGGCGACCGCCCTGCTCGTCGTCAAGCTCATGCATACGCTCGTCTGGGCGCTTTTTGCCGGCTTGATCGTCGCCATTCCAGTGGCGTCTCTTTACGGGAGGCACGCAATCGCCGCCTGGAGCGCGACAGTCGTCGCTGTCGAGGTGCTCATCCTGGCGGTGAACGGCTTTCGCTGTCCCCTGACAGCCGTCGCCGCGCGCTACACCGATGACCGCCGCGACAACTTCGACATCTTCCTGCCACAGTGGCTCGCCAGGCACAACAAAGTCATTTTTGGCACGCTGTACCTGGCGGGTATTGCTTTTTCTCTCGCCCGCTGGGCGCTACCAGCCGGGTAGTCTGGAGCCGCCAAGGCATCGCCCGCTCGCCACGGACGAAGACGTCGGCGGCGTCGACAACGACTTCGACGCGTCGCGGATCGACGCCCGGCAAGACTACCAGCAGCGTCAGTTCGTCGCCGTCCTGGCAGAGATCGACGGCCGGTTGCCAGCACGGTAGCGCATGCGCCTCCTCGACGGCGAAGACCCGCCGCTGCATGCGTTCCGAAGCCTGCAACAGCCCCAGCGCCTCAGCCCACGCCCAGATGTTTCGCTCACCCGATCGCATTGGCGGAATCCTTGTTGTGAAGGGCACGTTTGGGCAACGCGCGAGGCTGAGGGATTTACTGGGGAAGCATAGCGCTGGAGCGTCGCTAAGGAAGGGCGCGAACGGCACCTCGACGCCGCTTCCTCATGCTACCGGGGCAGAGGGACAGGTCCCCAGACGGGACTTCAAGCCGCGAGATCTACTGCTCTTACTGCGAACGGCCAGGCCTTTCTTTCTTGCCAACGGTCAAGAACCATCAAGTCAAAAGGAAAGACCGGAGCCGGCCAATGGGTGACCCGCCCTTGTTCTTGTGACCCGCCTTGTTCTTCATCAGCGCTTTCCCAGCCGTTTCCCACCGCTTCCATTTCAGGCAGCACTGACGCTGACCAAAGCGACAGCACTCTGTCGATAAACTTTACAGCGAAACGCTACCAAGCCGCGTGATCCATTACCATTCAGCAACTTGGTGAATAGGCAT
>LBIU01000549.1 GCA_000987445.1 Candidatus Accumulibacter adiacens
CACTCCATAAGCCGACACACGACTGAAGAGCATGCGCGCGAGCGCCACAGAGATATTTCTCTATTCAATATCTCTCCACTTTCTTAGGAGAACTGGCCATGACGACCGACCGCATTAGCCCCGAGGAGTTGAATCGTCGCCTTTCCGACCTGTCGATCCCGGAGAAGGACCTTGCACGATATTTTCTGCTAGATGAAGAACGCTCGCGCGCCTTCCACCCCGCCCTCCAATTAAATCCGGAGACAGTGGCGCTGCCATCCGACGCGTCGGCCGTCCGCGCGCGTAGCGAGGCGGCAATGACGTTCGCGAATCACATCAGCCGTATGCGCCGGCGCTTCCGCTTTGAGCGCATGATCGCAGACGGCTACGCGGGCCCAGTCATCGTCTCTGAGGGTGATTCCTGGTTTCAGTACCCGATCCTGCTCGACGACACGATTGACCACCTCTACGAACAGGGTTTGGCGGTGCGCAGCCTGGGTGCAGCCGGCGACACGCTGGAGAACATCTTGCGGGAGCGTGAATATGTCGACACTATCCGCGAAACGAATGCCACGGTCTTCTTGCTGTCGGCGGGTGGCAATGACGCCTTGGGTGGTGGAAATCTGCGTGCGCATTTGCGCGACTTCGATGCCGTTCTGCCTCCCGCGTCACACCTTCTGCCCAGCTTTGCTCAGCTGCTGGACCATACGCTGGCGATGTATGAGCAGGTCCTGCGCGATGTGCAAACGTTACCCAAGGTCGTGACTCTCTGTCACGGCTACGATAAGGTTATTCCGAATAACGGCAAGTGGCTGGGCCAGCCCATGTCCTCGCGCGGCATCACGGACAGCGCCTTTCAGCGCGCGATCGCCGAGCACATGATCAATACCTTCAACGAGCGCCTGCAGCAGTTGCTCCTGCGCTTTGGCTCGGCTGCAGTATACGTTGACGCACGGGGTGCCGTGGGCGCCACCCTGGGTGACTGGCACGACGAGCTCCATCCCCGCGATGCCGGCTACGGCCGAGTCGCAGCACGCTTTGCGCAAGCGATCGAGCAAGCAGCTAGCCGACAAGCAAGCGCCACGCGCGCGCTCACGAGACCGGCGGCGCATCCGCGGCGAGCCTGGTCGCTGCACCTAGGGCTCAACCGAATTGACCCAGCGCACTACGGTGACGATGGAAGACTGTTCGCCTGCCATTTCGATGCGGAAGACATGGCCACTATTGCGCGTCAGCAGGGCTTCCAGCGCACTGAAGTATTGCTTGATCAAAAAGCGACGCGCGACACCGTAAAAAGCTGGCTTGCGGAAGCCGCAGCCGAACTGAGCGCTGGCGACACCTTGCTGTTCACCTACGCCGGCCACGGCAGCCAGATCCCCGACTTCAACTCCGACGAGGACGACGGCGCCGATGAAACGCTTTGCCTGTACGACGGCATGCTGATTGACGACGAACTCTATGAGTTGTGGTCGCGTTTCGGCGACGATGTGCGCGTGGTCATGGTTTCCGACAGTTGCCACAGTGGAACGGTTTCACGTGGGGCACGGCGCGAGGCCCAGTCCGATTCTGCCGCCGCCGACGACGCCAGGCCGCGGTCGCGTCTGCTGCCGCGAGAGGTCGCCACGCGCACCTTCCGCACTCATCGCCAGTTCTATAGAGAACTTGGAGGCCAGCGCACCGGCCCCGACGATCGCCTGCTGACGCGCGAGTTGGCCATGCCCCTGCGTTGCACGGTGCTATTGCTGTCAGGCTGTCAGGACAATCAGGAATCGCAAGACGGCGTCGGCAACGGCCGCTTCACTCAAGAACTATTGACGGTGTGGGATGAGGGGCGCTTCGTAGGTGACTGGAAGCGCCTGCACCGACGCATTGTTGCCAACATGCCCGGCACGCAGACACCGAACCTCAAGCTGATAGGTTGCTCACCAGAGGCCTTCGCGGCCATGCCCCCCTTCACCGCGTAGGCGTGCGACACGCACTGCAGTATTGCAGCCATTCCACCGGATTTAGGTCGTTTCGTGTGGAACGGGCCCCGGTGAGGCGGATGCCTCTGCCGAGCCCTTCGAGCGCCCCCACACCTGACCCCGCCTGCGAGGGCGGGGAAGTCCTTGCCGCCAGACGGGCTCGGGGGCTGGCGGAGGCCATACTGTAAAGGCGGTCGACTACAGTCTCGACGTGATGCGTGAGAAGTTATCCCGTTTTGCAAACGCGATCAACGGCATGGTGGCAGAATGCGCCGAGTTGCAGGGCGAGTTCGACGTGGAAACCGCTGAGGTCAACGCCCAGATCGGTGCGGGAGGAACCATCGGCTTCATGGGCACCGGCATGAACGCCGATGGCGAGAATAGGCCGCCTGCCGCCCGCTCAGGGCGACAGATTCCAAGGCGCTTCGGAAGACGGTGGTGGCCGAGGCTGGGCGTACTAGAACGATGCGGACGCAAGCGAGTACAGAGTGCTTGCGCCCGGTCTGAACAATTACTTCGGCAGGCCATTCAGAAGAACCATCACCTTCAGTACTTCGCCCGGGTCGCCGAGCGGCCCGAACCACTTCTGGAGGACCGGGCCGATTTCACCACTGCGATACAGCTGCGCCAGCGAACCATCGACGGCCAAGCGCAGGTCCGCGTCGCGGCGCATCATCAGACCATAGGGCTCGTAGGTGAATTGATTCTCACCGACCGAATATTCCGTACCGCCGCCGCCGAGAAGGGCAGTGGTGATCAAGACCGTGCGATCCGCGGCATAGGCCGTTGCCTTCTTGCCCTTCAGCGCTGCCAGCGCCTGATCATGATCCTTGACCTTGATCAGCGTCAGTCCCAGCTTGTCGTCGGCGACCAGTTGATCCATTGCCTTTTCGGTCGTCGTTCCGGCGACGACAACGATGCGCTGCCCCTTGAGATCCTCTAGAGACTTTGGATTCTCGCCGCGAAGATAGAGCAGGCTGGCGCCATCGACAAAAGTCATCAGGCTGAAGTCGAAGTCGGCGCGACGCGATAGCGTCTGGGTCGTGTTGCCGCACTCGATATCGATCTCGCCATTCTTCACGGCGTCGAAGCGGCTTTCTGCACTCACCGCCACCCACTGTACTTTCAGCTCCGGAATGCTCAGTTGCTTGGCAATGTCATCGGCCACGCGCAGGCACAGATCGACGCTGTAGCCCATGGCCTTCTTGTCGTCGCCAACGAAGGAAAACGGTGGCGAGTTCTCACGGTGGCCGAGCCTAATGGTCGACGTTTCCTTGATCTTGTCCAGAGTGGATTGATCAGCCGCCGCCGGGGCGGAAAGAAAGCATGAGGCTGCGACGCCGGTAGCGACGAGAGTGCGAAATATCATTTTCAGTCCTAGGTTAAGAGCCCATTCGGGCCATTGAAAAGACAACTTGCCAAACGCTCTGCTGCGCCTGCC
>LBIU01000550.1 GCA_000987445.1 Candidatus Accumulibacter adiacens
AAGCGCCTGGCGAACATCGATCGCCGCGAAGTCTATCTGCCGCGCGTGCCGACCAGCTCCCTGCAGTCAGTGAGCGATACCGCGACGACGGTGATTACCCTCGCCGACGCGGCCTCGGCGCCGCAACTCACCGAGCAGCAGCGTGCCGGACTGACGCTGACCGTCAACCCGGGCAGCGCAATCGGCGAGAATGGCGAAGTGCTTCAGGACGTGCAGATCGGCATCAGCACCGTGCCGCCGGAACTGGTGCGCGACATGCTGCCGCCGGGCGTGCTGCAGCACAGCTTCGATATCACCATCCAGGCGCCCGGAGTGGCGACCTTTGCCGAACCCGTGGAGATCAGTTTCCCGAACCTGTTCGATGCGGCGCCGGGAACGAAGTTGAACATTCTGAGTTTCGATCACACGACCGGGCGCCTGGTGATCAACGGGACGGGGACGGTGTCAGCGGATGGGCTGACGGTGGTGTCGGACCCGGGGTCGGGGATTCAGGCGCCGGGGTGGCATGGATTGACGCCGCCGGGCGGCCCCAGCGACCCGCCGTGCCCGCCGGGCACGCCGCACACGGTCGAGGTCGATCCGAAGGCCGTGACCGCGGGTCTGCAGGACCGCTTTTACAAGGACGACGACGGCGAGTTCACACTGTCCTTCGGCAACGCGGCCAGGCCGCAGGACCCAAGCAAGGATCCCTGCGACCCGGTCAACGTCAAGGCCACGCCGCTGGTCGTCGAGCTTAGCGTCGACGGCCCGGCCGGCGCCTTCCTCAACGGCCTGACTTTCGTCGGCGGCAAGGATCAGTTCGAGCTCTATCCGGGCCAGCAGAAGAACTACAAGGTCGACGTCAAGGATCTGCTGGCGAACATCAAGAATGTCGAGAAGGACGTGCTCTACGGCTGCACCGTGATCGTCAAGGGATGGAAGTCGAGCACGCCGGGAATCCTGCTGCTCGACCAGAAGATCTACCTCTACCGATTCCTCGACGCCGCCGACGGCAGCCTGACCGATCTCGTCGGCCCGCACAAGGACGGCAACGTCGACATCGCCGACACGCTGAACGACGGCACAGGCAAAGTCATGACGAAACGGCCGTTCGATGTCGACACCGGCAGCGAGAAGCCCAAGCTGACGGTGGCCGACACGAGCAACTTCCCCGACATCGGCGCCGGCACGGACTTCGTGTTCGACCCCAAGGTCACCAGCGCGAACAAGAAGCTGCTGACGACCACCGTCGCGATCAAGACCCCCGCCGACAAGACTGTCGGCACGCTGACGTTGCGCGGCGAGGCGACACCGAAACAGAAGATCGAGTTCAGCGAGGCGCAGTTCATCTCGACAATGAAGGCGATCGTCGCAGACGCGCTGGTTACCGGAGGCAACGTGAGCCCGGTGCAGTTTACCGCGTCCGAACGCGCACTGTTCCCGGACGACGGCACGATCGGCACTTTCGCTGACGAGCTCAAAGAGGCCATCATCGCCAAGTTTGCTGACGTGAGTACCGGCTTCGACAAAGACAATGGCGCGGCGATAACGCTGAACTGGGCCAGTCGGGTGGGCAACACGCTGTACGGCGATTCAGGCGCCAATGCGCCAAGACCGGCTCACGGCATCGACAAGGATGCCGCTATGAAGAGCTTCTATACCAATCGTGCCAAGTACAGCAAGGCGGTGCAGAGCTTCCTGATCGCCTCGCAGGTTATGAACCAGGAGTTCAAGACGAACGTGATCGTCTTTCCCGACAACGCCTTCGAGATCACCTCGGTCGGCGTGCCGCTCGAACTGACCAGGCCGGAGATGATCGCGAGCCTGGCGAAGTTCGCGGCGCACGAGGTTGGGCACTCCATCGGGCTGCGCCACACCGGTACCGCGGGGTTCGGCCCCGGAAACGACGAGGTGCAGACCGTGACTTTGACGGGGGCTGTCAAGGGCGATACCTACAAGCTCTCTTTTCTAGGCGCGACCACCGCCACCATCGCTGCCAATGCGCCGGCCGCGACGTTGGAGACCGCCCTGCGCGCGATCCTCTCGTTGAAGGCCGCGTCAGGCTCCAACGTCAGCGTCGCTGGTGCGGCGGGCGGCCCCTACTCTGTGACGTTCAATGGCGAACTGCACAACACCGACGTGCCTGAGCTAACCGCCACCGACGCCACCGGTGCACTCGCGCTCGCCATCGCCACGACGGTGCAAGGCGCCGGCAATTACGCGCTTCAGAATGTCGTCGCCGGCGGCGGAGCCGTGGATGTGATGCAGCAGGCCATCGTCGACTTTGCAGGGGGGCTGTCGTTCCAGGCCGATCTCTCTGTCCGCGGCCTGAAGGTCGGCCTGCACATGGGCAGTGCCGAAGATGCTCAGAAGCTTCTGACCTTCTGGACCAACCACATCGCCGCCCGCGGCGGGTGGTTCGACGGCCTGGGTACCGATTCCGACACCGAGTTCAGCCCCATCATTGGGCCGGCGCTTGCCATGCGCGATGGCACCGAGCTCGTCACCGACCCGGTGGACTTCGGCACGTACAACCCGGGCCAGCCGGCCTTGTCGCGGACCTTCACGCTCCAGAACTTCGGATCGCAGCCGCTGGTGCTGCAGAGCATTACGGTGACCGAAGGCGACGGCAGCTTCGTCGGTGAAGAGGTGGCGCCGGGGATGCAGATCGCGGCCGGCGCGACGCTGAGCTACACGGTCCGCTTCGCGGCGTCGGCGACGGGGCCGGCCAGCGCTGTTCTGCGCATCGTCAGCAACGACGCGACGGCTCCAAGCGACTATACCCTACGCGCCACCGCCGTTAGCAGTCAGGCCGATCTGAAGCTGCTCGTGGCTAACAACAACGTTGGTGGCCAGGACATCGGCGCTGGCGCGACAGTCGTGCACGACTTCGCCACCCTGCGCAACGACGGTCTGCAGCCGTTAACGATCAGCACCATCGCGCTCGACAACGCCTCGGGCGGGTTTTCGCTGATCGGCTTGCCGCCCGGCTTCGACGCCGCGAACTCGCTGGTGCTGTCCACAGGTGAGAGCTTCAGCGTCGGCATCTCGTTCGACCCGAGCAAGATCGGCCTGACGAAGGCCACGCTGCGTATCGTCAGCGACGACCCCGGCAAGCCGGTGTTCACGCGCAGCATCGTCGGCACCGGCACAAGTTCGCTGGCAACGACGCTGGACTTTGGCAACGACTTCGTAGCACTCGAGTTTACTGACGAGCCCACCGCGCCCGTGCTGCGAACCGTCAGCGACGCCGCCGGCCGATGGAGCTTCTTCCTGCCGCCCGGTAAGCGCGTGCACTACGCCATCTTCGACCCGGTCAGCGGGCTGATCGCGCACGGCTACGACCTGACGGCGCCGAATGGGCAGAACACCACCTTCACCGGCGGCCAGTTCCGCGCCAGCGTGGCGCTCGACAGCGACGGCGACGGATTGCCCGACGACATCGAGTTCGCCATCGGCACCAGCCTGACCACCGTCGACACCGACCGCGACGGTCTCAACGACTTCACCGAGATCGCACAGGGCCTCGATCCGCTTGGCGGCCTGGGCATCCCGGTCGGCGTGGTGGCAGCGACGGCGCTGCAGGGCACGGCCGAGGCTGTGACTGTGATCGGCACGACCGATGGCCGTTCGGGTCTGACAGCGCTTGTGGCTACGGGCGCCTACGGCCTCGCGACCGTCGACGCCACCCAATTCACGCGACCACGCCTGCTTGCCGAACTGAAATTGTCCGGCGACAACACGACGGATGTGGCCGCCGACGCGGAGCGCGGCGTTGCCGTGCTAGCTGGCAACGATGCCGGCTTGCACATCGTCGATGTTTCCAACCCGTCCGAACCGAGGTTGCTCCAGACTGTTGTCTTTCCGTACCCGGTTACCCATGTCGAGGTGCGCGACGGAATTGCCTACCTTGCGATAGGCAGTCGTGTCGCGACCGTCGACCTCAACACCGGCGAACAGCGCAATGTGCTTGACTTGGCCGCCCTCGGCGGTTCAGCGCTCACCGATATCGCCATTGAGGGAAGCACGTTGTACACGGTTGACACAAGTCGCGTCCTGCGGGCAATCGTCATTTCCGGGGATGCGCTCTCCGCGCGTGGAACCCTTTCTCTGCCGGCGAGCGGGGGTAAGCTCTTTGTCGGCGGCGGTGTCGCTTATATCGGGGGCGGCAATGGCAATACGGGTGGCTACGTCACCGCTGACGTGTCCGATCCGGCTAATCTAGAACTGTTGTCGGGGGTCGACAACAACGCCGTAGCTGGCACCGCGCTCGTCCTCAACGGCTCGGGCCTTGCTGTTGGCGTCGGCAGCAGCAGTTTCGTATTCGGCGGGTTCAGGGCGCTGGATGTGTTCAGTGCTACGGACGCCACCAATACCGGAGACTTCCTGGGTCGCGTCAACCTACCGGAGGTGCCGCGGAACCTGGCGCTGGCCAACGGCCTAGCCTTTGTAGCCGATGGCGCAGGCGGACTACAGATCGTCAATTATGCGGGCTTCGACACGAAAGGCATGGCGCCCAGCGTCTCAATCACGGCCAGTGGCGTCGACGTCGATCCAGCCGCGCCGGGCGTCCAGGTGCTCGAGGGTCGCACCATTCGCGTCGCGCCGACCATCACCGATGACGTGCAGGTGCGCAACGTCGAGCTGCTGGTCAACGCTCAGGTCGTGACCAATGATGTGGCGTACCCGTGGGATCTGTTCGCCCAGGCGCCGACTATTGCCGTCGGCGGCAATACCGTGACGCTGCAGGTACGCGCTACCGACACCGGTGGCAACGTTGCTTTGTCCAAGATTGTCACCCTCGACGTCGTGCCCGATACCTTTGCTCCTCGAGTCGTTTCGGTGAGCGTAGACGAAGGCGCACGCCGCTTCTTCGTTCGCTCGATCGAAGTCACCTTCGACGAGCCTCTGGACGTTGCGCGTCTTAGCAACAGCGGGGTGCATCTGTTGCGCGCAGGTGCAGACGCTAGCTTCGGCACGGCCGACGACGTTGCGGTTGCGGTTCGTCTGGACACGCGCAGCTTTGGCCAGTCCTTGAGTGTGCTGGTGAACGACTTACTGCTCCCGGGCGAATACCGTCTGAGCATCGATCCGGACATCATTACCGACCGGGCGGGAAATGCTCTGGACGCAGGGATTGTCCGCCACTTCTCGATTCGGCCGGCGAGCGATGTACGCGCCGTTTCCGGTATCGCCGAAATTTCCACGGCCCCGTCGGCGAATCCGGGCCAGCAAATCGGTATTGCCGTTCCCTTCGATCCTGCCACGGCCAGAGCCGATATGCCGACGGTTGATGGCGTTGGCAGCCTGACTACTGCCACGCTTTCGGCGACGCGTTGGGACAGCGCGCGCGGCATTGCCTACTTTAACGTGCCGGTCAATGCGGTAACCGGCGACGCCGTGGTGTACTCGCTGGTTGGCAGCACACGAACCGATTTTCCCGATGGCAGCTTCCCGCTGCAGATTCTGCCGGTCATCGACGGGATCGACGTGCAGTCTGTGAGTAGTGACGGTGCGAATGCGACGCTTGTGCTGCGTGGTCTCGGTTTTGTGGAAGGCAACAACAGCGAGTACCGCTTTGGTAGTGGTGCGACGGGCGTGGTGCTGCTTGACGCCGGGATTGACGCCGGGCCGGATGTCTCTCAGCGCTACGACCCGTTGCTGCGCCAATACATCAGCAACGGTCAGGTGACGCTCACCGTACCGCTCTCCGACGGTGCCTTCGGTCCGATCAGTGTCAAGACGGCTGGCGGCGTCAGTGCCAGCTACACCGTCAGCCTCAACGGCATCGAGTCGGTCGCCCTCTCGGGGACCCCGGCCGATGCCGGCCAGGCCTCGGCCAACCCGGGCCAGGCGATCACCCTGCTGGGCAGCGGGCTCACCACCAGCAGCGACGTCCTCTTGCGCTACACCGACAGCGGCGGCGTCCGGCGCATGGTGCAACTCAGCCCGAGCGCTGCGGCGGCGGACGGCAGCAGCGCCAGCCTGATCGTTCCGGTAGACGCCAACGGCGCGTTCACGCTGCAGGTCTTCGGTTCGGCCAGCCAGCCGCTGCTGCAGATCGTGCCGGTACTCAAGAGCTTTGCTGTGGATAGCTACGCGCTCAGGCTGCAGGGGAGCGGCTTTGTCGAAGGGGATAGCGTCTACCGCTTTGCCGGCGCTCAGGTCAGCGACAACCAGGCCGACGACGCCGACGTCGATGTCAGCCACTACTACGACCCCTCCCTTGGATATTCGGTCGGTGTCGGAGTCAGGCTCAACTGGTCCAACAACGCTCTGCCGCACTTTGGTCTGGGGGAGGTGACGGTCAGTACCGCGGGCGGCACCTCGGTCGC
>LBIU01000551.1 GCA_000987445.1 Candidatus Accumulibacter adiacens
GCCGCGCTGATCGTCGTGCTGTCGGTGATGAACGGCTTCCAGACCGAGCTGCGCTCGCGCATCCTGGCCGTCGTTTCGCACGTTCAGATCACCGGTGGCAGCGGCGAAATGGCTGGCTGGCAAGTGATTGCCGAGCAGGCTGCCGGACAGCCGCACGTGCTGGCGACCGCGCCCTTCGTGCAGGCGCAGGCGATGCTCTCCTACGGGCAGGCAGTGCGCGGCGCGCTGGTGCGCGGCATTCTGCCCGACCAGGAAGACCGGGTCGCCGATTTCCGCCCGCACATGAAGAGTGGCAATCTCGACGAGCTGCAGCCCGACAGCTTCAACATCGTTCTCGGCAGCGAGTTGGCGCGCGCGCTCGATGTCTTCGTCGGCGACCGGGTGACGCTGATCGCGCCGCAGGGGGTGGTGACGCCGGCCGGGGTGATTCCGCGTCTGAAGACTTTCAAGGTCGTCGGCCTGTTCGAAGTCGGCATGTACGAGTACGACAGCGGCCTGGCGCTGATCCACCTCGCCGATGCGCAGCGGCTGTACCGCATGGACGACCGCGTTTCCGGCGTGCGCCTGAAACTCGACGATCTGTTCAAGGCGCCGCAGGTGTCACGCGCTCTGGCCAGTTCCCTGCCGATCAATGCCTTCATCAGCGACTGGACGCGCAGCCACGCCAATTTCTTTCGCGCCGTGCAAATCGAGAAGAACATGATGTTCATCATTCTCTCGCTGATCGTCGCCGTCGCCGCCTTCAATATCGTGTCCACGCTGGTCATGGCGGTGACCGACAAGCAGGCGGACATCGCCATTCTGCGTACCCTCGGTGCCAGCCCGATGAGCATCATGCTGGTGTTCATCGTGCAGGGCGCGTTGATCGGCTTCATCGGCCTCGGCCTGGGCGTTGCCGGCGGTGTCGCCCTGGCGTTGAACGTCGATGTCGTGGTGCCGTTCATCGAGCGCATGCTCGGCACCCAGTTTCTCGCCAAGGAGGTCTATTACATCTCGAACCTGCCGTCCGAACTGCAATGGAGCGACGTGAGCACCATCGTCGGCGTCGCCTTCGTGCTCGCGCTGGTGGCCACCATCTATCCGAGCTGGCGTGCCAGCCGGATCAATCCAGCGGAAGCCCTGCGCTATGAGTGAGCCGGTTCTCGCCTGTCGCGGGCTGAGCAAGATCTATCGTCAGGGCGACAGCGAAGTCGAAGTGCTGCTCGGCGTCGATCTCGACGTTGAGGTCGGCGAACGGGTGGCCATCGTCGGCGCCTCGGGTTCCGGCAAGAGCACCCTGTTGCACCTGCTCGGCGGCCTCGACGCGCCGAGTGGCGGCCGCGTGCAGTTGATGGGCAAGGAGCTGAACAGCATCAGCGACGCGCAACGCGGGACGCTGCGCAATCACCACCTGGGTTTCGTCTATCAGTTTCATCACCTGCTGGCCGAGTTCACCGCCCTCGAGAATGTCGCCATGCCATTGGTCATCCGGCGCCTGCCGAAGGCGGAAGCGGAGGCACGGGCGGCGGCGGTGCTCGGCGAAGTCGGTCTCGGCCACCGCTTGCAGCACACCCCCTCGGAGCTGTCGGGGGGCGAGCGGCAGCGGGCGGCGATTGCCCGCGCGCTGGTCACCGAGCCGGCCTGCGTGCTCGCTGACGAACCCACCGGCAACCTCGATCGGCAAACCGCCGCTGGCGTCTTCGAGCTGATGCTGGCGCTGAATCGCTCGCGGCAGACCAGTTTCGTGGTCGTTACTCACGACCCGGCGCTGGCCGGCCGTGCCGAGCGCATCCTGACCCTCAGCGACGGTCGCCTGCAGTCGTCTGCCGGCTGAGAAGCGACCGGCGCGCCTCAAGTTTCGGCGTGCGCTGCCGTGAACGACGTTGCGGCACTCATTGGAGACGGATCACCATGCAGACCCTGTTCGCCCCGGCCATCGCCTTGCTCAACCGCCTTGGCTATACGAAGAAGTTCGCGGCGATGGGGACGCTGGCGTTGATCGCGATCAGTCTGCTGGCGGTCAACCTCTACCAGGTCGAACAACAGCTGATCGACCGTTCGCAGCAGGAGCTGGCCAGTCTTGAAATGATCAAGCCGATCGCCATTCTGGTGCAGCACTTGCAGGTCCATCGCGGGCTTTCGTCAGGGGTCCTCAATGGCGACGCGCGGATGGAGTACCGGCGCGCGGCCAGGGAAAAGGACATCCAGGAAGCGCTGCAGGCCGTCGCCGCGAGTCTGCCGCCGCAACTGGCGGCGACTGATTCCTGGCAGACGCTGGTCGCCGCCTGGGCGACCATCCAGAAGGAAGGCCTCAAGCTGGCGGTGGGCGAGAATTTCCTGCGCCACACGGCCTTGATCGAAGAACTTTCCCGCTTCCAGCGCGTCATCGCCGATCAGAATTCCCTGACCAACGATCCGGACATCGACTCCCGCTACCTCATCGATACCCTGGTCGACGAGCTGCCGAGGGCGCTGGAGAGCATGGGCCAGCTGCGTGCGCTCGGCACCGGCGCGCTGAGCCGGAAAGAGCCGTTGGCGATGGCGCAACAGGTCGAGCTGGCCGGTGCGCTGGGTCGACTCAATTCGGCGGTGGACGCCCTGCGGCGAAATCTCGCCAAGACCGCGCACTACAATCCCGGCCTGCAGTCGGCGCTGGACAGCGCGGGCGAGGAGATGAATTCGGCGGCCGGCAAGTTCAACGCCATGGTGAACGACGACCTCCTCAGCGAGCGCTACGAGATGCTGCCGGCGGTGTATTTCGCGGTGACGACGCGGGTGATCGAGAAGGGTTACAAGGACATGTTCGAGAGCCTGTTTCCGACTCTCGAAGCACTGCTGCTGCAGCGCGTGCAGGGAGCGCAGCGGGGACTGGTGATGAGTATCGCCGGCGCCGCTGCGATCCTGCTGATCTATGCCTACGTCTCGAGCGCTCTCTATTTCGCGACGCTTGGCAGTATCAAGCGCCTGGCCGCCAATGCGCGGACGATCGCCACCGGCGATCTGAGCGTCAGGGTGGATCTCGGCACTCGTGACGAACTCAAGCTGGTCGGCGACAGCCTGAACGAAATGACCGAGGGTTTTCGGGTCCTGATCCAGAAGGTTCAGCGCAGCGCCGGCGAGGTCCTCGGGGCGACCCAGAAACTTGCGGCGTCGGCGGGGAGCATCAACAGCAGCAGCACGCAGCAGAGCAATGCCGCTTCGGCGATGGCGGCGGCGGTGGAAGAGATGACGGTAGGCATCGAGAATCTCTCGGCCAGCGCCGAGGAAGCGAACCGGCTGGCCGCTTGCGCCGGCGAGCTGTCGGGCGATGGCAGCCGCGTGGTCGGTGAGGTGGTGCAGGAGATCGAGCGCATTGCAGAAGTCGTGAACCATGCGGCATCGGTGATCGGCGACCTGGGTGGGCGTTCGGAGCAGATCTCGGCGATCGTCAATGTGATCAAGGAAATTGCCGATCAGACCAATCTGCTGGCCCTCAACGCGGCGATCGAAGCCGCTCGCGCGGGCGAGTCGGGTCGCGGTTTCGCGGTCGTCGCCGACGAGGTGCGCAAGCTGGCTGAGCGGACGACCCGCTCGACGCAGGAGATCTCGGGCATGATTGCGGCCATTCAGAATGGTTCGCGCGATGCCGTGAGCAGCATGCAACTGGGCGTCAGCCGAGTCAGCGCGGGCGTCGCGCTGGCCACGCAGGCCGGCGAGGCAATCGGCGAGATTGGCGGCAATGCCCGCAAAGTGGTGGACAGCGTGGGGCATATCTCGAGCGCCCTGCGCGAACAGAGCGTCGCCAGCGCCGAGATCGCCCGCAATGTCGAGCGCGTCGCCCAGATGGCCGGCGAAAACTGCGCGGCGGTTGCCGGCAATGCCGGTACAGCGGCACAGCTTGAAAGCCTTTCGGAAGGGCTGGACAACGAGGTTCGCCGCTTCAAGCTCAGCTGATCCCTGGGCCCGCTGCCGGGGTATGCGTGTGGCGATGTCCGGGCCCGGGCGTCTCGGAAGAGGGCGCCGGTTCAGCGCGCGTCAAGCGACGTGCGCAGCGTGATCCCGTTCTGCAGTCGTGGCCCTGCCGACGCTCTGTCGCCGCACACCGCGAATGGCGGCCGGCCCCGGGGTCAGCGGCCGAACGCCTCCGTGTCTCCGGGTTTGCGCAGCATCTTGTTCACTTCATCGGTGTGCAGTTCCTCTTCGACGATCAGTTCGCGGGCGTATTCCTCGAGCAGTACGTGCTTCCCTTCGGCAAGCCGTAGCAGGCTGTAGTAGGCCTCCCGGGCGACCGTTTCGTGTTCCAGGCTCTCGCGCAGGATGTCGCCGATATCGTGCCGATGGGTTTCCAGCAGGGGACCTATTCCTAGTGAAGGATGGCCGCCCAGCAAAGTCACCAGCTCTCCCGCACGTGCGGCATGAAGCAGACTCTCGTCGGCATTTTTCTTCATCCAGTCGACGATCGGGATGCGGTTGTACCCATAGACCATCAGCGAGTAGTGCGTGTAGCGCACGACACCGGACAACTCGAGCTCCATGATGTGATTGAGGATCGCAATGGCTTCTTGGCGGTCGATCTGGCTCATTCTGTTTCTCCTTGGTGGTGAGGCGTGGTT
>LBIU01000008.1 GCA_000987445.1 Candidatus Accumulibacter adiacens
GCGACCACCCGGTCACGGCCCTCTGCCTTGGCCTCGTAGAGCAAACGGTCGGCGCGCTCCAGGGTCTGGGTCACGCACTCGCCCGGGCGGTGTGCGGTGAGGCCGGCCGAGAAACTGAGCTGCAAGCGGACTTCACCGAAGGTGAGCTTCAGCTTGCTCACCTTGTCACGCAAGCGCACCAGGGTCGCGTTCGCACGCGAGATACTGATGTCCGCCTGCATCACCACGAACTCCTCACCGCCCCAGCGTGCCAGCACATCCGAACGCCGCAAGACCGTCTGCGCGGTGTTGGAAAAGGCGCGCAGCACGACATCCCCCGCAGCATGGCCATGCCGGTCATTGACACGCTTGAAATGGTCCATGTCGAGCAGCGCCAAGCAAAAGCCCTCGCCCGAGCGAAGGCTGCGCTGCGCTTCCTGCTCGAGCAGGACCTGCATGTGACGGCGATTCAACAGTCCGGTCAAGTCATCGTGGGCGGCCATCAGCTGAATCTGTTCGAGCGCCAGTGTCAATTCTCGCTTTTGCTCGCCCAAGCGGCGACGAATGCGGCTCAAACGCTCGGACAAGACCGAAACCGCCGGAACGACGATAACCAGCATCATGAAATGCACCAGTTCAACCGTCGCCGGGTACACCTCGGGGTTGATCGACGACATTACCGCCATGCTCAGGCCAAACGCCAGCAAGGCGTAAATACTGATGCCCAAGGCGCTGCCGGCGCGCAGGCCGAACATGCCGAACATCAGGATGATCAGCAAGTTCGGGAACGCTATCGCCCTTACCGGGCCCATCAGCGCATAGCCGCTCGCGCTGCAGGCAATCGCGATCGCCATCTGCGGAACCGTGAGAGAGGGGTCCCGGAAGCGGCGTGACCAACCGCAGCGAATGGCCAGATACACCATGACGATGGCGAACAGCGACGCCAGCGTCCAGAGGAGCAGAGGCGCGCGCGGCAGGTCCAGCGTCAAAGCAGCCCACAGCACGACCGCCATGCCCATCAGCATCAACAAGAGGGCCAGTCCTGTCTGCCCCAGGCGCAAGCGCATGGC
>LBIU01000552.1 GCA_000987445.1 Candidatus Accumulibacter adiacens
ATCAGCCCCCTGACGCCCCCATCTGTGTCTGCAGATAGTTCTGCAGCCCAACCTTGTCGATCAGGTCAAGCTGGGTTTCGAGGTAGTCAAGGTGCTCCTCGGTGTCGTTGAGGATCTCCTGCATCAAGTCGCGGGAGACGTAGTCCTTGACCGACTCGCAATGGCTCACGCCGGCGATGAGGTCGGCGTGCGCACCGCGCTCGAGCTTGAGGTCACCGCTCAGGCACTCAGGGACGTTGCTGCCGATTGACAGCTTCGGCACCTCCATCTTGGGCAGGCCGTCGAGAAACAGCAGGCGTTCAATGATCTTGTCGGCGTGCTGCATTTCTTCGATCGACTCCTCGTATTCGTGCTTGCCGAGAGCGTTGAAACCCCAGTTCTTGTACATCCGGGCGTGCAGGAAATACTGGTTGATCGCGGCAAGCTCGTTGGCCAGCTGCTTGTTGAGCAGCTGAATGACTGTTTTGTCACCTTTCATGGGGGACTCCGTTTCTGAGCGCCGCGCCGGGCAGCGCGGCTGGTAATCGGGGAAGCGAGGAAGCGGGGAAGCGCACCGGCCGTGCAGCATTTCCCACCACACCTTGCACGGGTAAACAGAGCAGGAGCGGCCGTTGTGACAGACAGCAACAGACGCGCACAATTCCTGGCAGCAAGCACATCGCCGCGTCGCTCGCACCGCGAGCGCAGCGGCCGGCTGCGGCATTATAGACGCCGACGCACATGGCGAGCGCTTTTTGCCGAGGATTGCCCGGGCAAGGCGACATCGGCAGCACGGCGACAACCAGCAAGGGAAGGGAAACGCAGACAAGACTCGCGCAGGCTGCCGCCTGGTCACGTTGAACCTGCGACAGGGAGTCGCAAGCTTTCCAGCTCGGCGACATGCGCCGAAACTGGCATCCCCACGGGGATTCGAACCCCGGTACCTACCGTGAAAGGGTAGTGTCCTAGGCCTCTAGACGATGGGGACCCGGAACTTCTTTCGGCCTGTTGGTGGAGGTACGCGGGATCGAACCGCGGACCTCTTGCATGCCATGCAAGCGCTCTCCCAGCTGAGCTATACCCCC
>LBIU01000553.1 GCA_000987445.1 Candidatus Accumulibacter adiacens
ACGGCGCGTCCCCTGAGCGTATGATCCGGATCGCTGAGGTTCATCGCTTATCAGATCTCCGTTTCGATTGTCGATACTTCGGATCGACCACGACGGCTTTACGCTTGAGATCGATCGAAAAGAAAAGAATGGATGGGGCGAGAAGCCCGTCGGACTTTATCCGGGCCAAGCCAGCCGATTTCGCAAAACAGCATAGACACTCCGAAAGTCATTGCGTTTCCCGGTTGCTGGAGGGCTTTCCTCTTGTTTCCCTTACTGTGCAACCAATACAGCCGGGCGCTTCGAATTCATGCCATGCAAACCAGCGTCCACTCGCCGGTGGCTTTCTTCAAACCGCGCAGCGAGAAGCGCAAGCGTGCCGCGCACCGACCTCTCCGGGTGCAAGGATTCGCATGATTGCAAAGGCTTTTCAGGAATTTGGGGACGGCGTTGCTTGGGCGATGGCGTTTGCTGCTGGCCTCCGGTGGCGCAAGGGTGACGAGGGCGCGTCCTTCATTGCCGGCTCAGCCTCGACGTCGCAATGGGTCCTAACGGGAGTCTCGTACCCCAGCGACAAGGAAAAAACGGTGATGTCGACGCCGGCCGGCGACAGAGGCATGCCGCCGGCACCCGGCGGCATGCCTTCGCCGATTAGCGGTTCTCCAGACGATTGTAGTCGAGCAGCCCGCCACTGATCGGAGCCAGGCTCAGGTGCGCGTCCTGGAGCTCGTCGCTGACCTGCCAGAAGCCCGGATCACTGCGCCGGACGACGTAGCGGTCGGCAAGTGCGCGGTAGTCCTCCTCCGACGACAAGCCGGCGATGGCCTTGGCCAGGTCGCCGATTTCGGACCGCCGCACGCGATAAATGGCGCTCGGATAGGCGCCCACGAAGCCCGGCGCGACGACCATCGCATTTTCTGCGGGCAGCAGCTCGCGTTCTTCGCGCAGCAGACTGGAAACGCTGCGGCGGCCGGTGGTGCGCAGCAGCGAAAAATAGCGCGGCGCGCGCGGCGGATCCTCGATCTTCACGAAGACCATCTCCGGTATCCACGATAGCGCCGGGCCTTGCAGGGCAGCGAGTACGCCCAGGTCTTTGCGCAGAGCGGCGTCGCTGACGCTGGACAGATCGTAGCGCTGGTCCAGAACCGGCGCCAGGCGGCCGGACAGCATCTTGTAGAACTGCTGCTGCGCGTCGCCGCCGGCAAACTTGATGCCCGTTTGCACATCCAGGTTGGCCAGTTTTCCGTAGACGTGATTCTTGACTTCCTGGCTGGCGCCCCGATACCAGTAATCGCGCACCGCCTTGCGTTGATCGAGCGGCAGGAAGGCAATGAAATTGAACTCGCCTTCCATGCGCAGGAAATCCATGTACAGGCGCGACAGCAGCTGGTGCCCGACGTTGCCATAGACGTCGTAACCGGCGACCAGCAGATAGTGGATACGCTCGAGCAGCGGATAACCGATGACCCAGGCGGTCTTCGGTGGACCACCGACCAGGCCCTTGACCACCGACGCGTTGTCGAAATGGCGGAAGATGGTCAAGCCGGCGTTGGCGTTCTTGCCGTTCTTGTCATCCCCATCCCAGATCAAGTCAAGTTTGAGTCCACCGGTGTCGGCTGCATACCGGGTCACGGCTTCCGATTTTGCCTTCAGGTACTCCGCCTGCAGCTTTGCGTATTTTCGCCATGGACCGATGATACCGGCGTCGCTCCCCTGCGCCGCCGGCAAAGCCAGCAGACTGGACTCGCGACGAAGGAACTCCTCGTCCTGCGCCTGCTCCTGGCTATCGCCTTCATTGAGGAAGAAAACCCAGAAGCGATCCTCGATGACGCTCAGCGCCACCTGGCCACGACAGACGGGGCCCTTGATGAAGCCCATGATCGTGAACTCCGCCTCGTCGCGCATGAACTGATAGCGCGCCGAAATCGGCAAGGCCTGGAAAGTCACGAAGGGATTGGAGGCCAGTTTCAATTCGTACGAGGGGAGCTCTTTCACCGCGTAAACGGGCTCGATAAACAGCTGGCGCCAGCGCTGCATGCGCTTCGGCCCGAGCACGTAGGGCAGATGTGTCTTGTCGACGATCGTCTCTTTCTCGCGCTCGAGGCGATAGTAGACGCGCTCGACACCCGGGTCATCGTAAGGTCGCCGGCTGGCAATGAGATCAATCGGCTGGCCAGGCGGGGTGCGCGACCTGACCAGACGGAAGTAGTGGTGCTCGGGATCGCTGTCGAAGTACAGGTGGGCGAGAAACAGGTGCTCGTAGATGTAGCGGCTGGCCAGGCGCTGCTTCAGCGAGTCGCCGTTCAGGAAGGCCTCCCAGTCGGCGATCTGCTTGCCAAGTTGCGCCGGCAACGGTGGCAGGCCTTCAAAAGGGGCCCCCTGCTGGAGCCAGAGGCTCAGGGTCTTCATCTCCGCATCGCTGAGACCGGGCAGGCCAAAGGGCATTCCCCACAAGGGGTAGTCCTGCGCGAAACGGTCGTACTCGTCGATTCGTGCGCACTGCTGGGCGCGGTCGAGCGAGAAGTCGAAAGTCTTCGGCAGGATCGCGGTTTCGGGCAGCGGATGGTCTTGCTTGAGCTTCAGCGCCCGATACATCACGCTCGCCGCCAGATTCGCCGTCGGCGTCTGCTCGCGCTCGTTGAGCACCGCCGAAAAGCCCTTGTCGCGCCACTGCGAGGCATCCTGCGCATCGACGAACAGCCGTGTCATCGGCGCCTCGACCAGCCGGCCGCTGTCGTAGACCTGCGCCTTGCTGGTGCCGCGGGCAATCCCCTCCCAGGCGGTGAACTTGAGCTGGCACGGTCCGTCGTAGCAGGCGTGGCAGACCACGCAGCGCTTTTCAAGGATCGGCTGCACCTCGCTACGATACGAGAATCCAGCCGGTGGCATGGCTGGCACATCGAAGCGCGCCGGGTCCGGTGCTCCGTACTCCTCGTTGAGCGTGTGCCGGGTAATCGCAGCGCAACCGCTGAGGACGACAATGAGCAGGAGTAGCGATTGCTTGTTGATGATCATGAGCAGTTTTCCGAGTTTTTGCACCTTGTTGGCGACTGCGCGCCGGCGGCCTGCACCGGCAAAGCGTCAAGCATACCCACTCTGACGCTCGTAACGCCAGTCCCCGGCATTGCCACCCGCTCCCCTGGTCATCGCTCAGGCCGCGCTGCAGGCGACCTGTCCGGCTGTTCCACCAGGGGTGCAAAACCATGCTCCCAGCCGCCGCGGGAGGCGCTGAAGAAACAGCGCACCACTTGCTCCGTCGCCGTCTGCAGCAGCAAAGGGCCTTCCTGCATGGCCTGTTCGAGCGTCATTGGGCGGTGACAAAGGCTGAACACCGCGTCGATGCCGAGG
>LBIU01000554.1 GCA_000987445.1 Candidatus Accumulibacter adiacens
ATCGACACCAGCGTGCGCGTCGTTTCCGGAAACCACATGTCGTAGCAGATGGAAACGCCGAAGCGCCCGATGTTGGGCACGTCGAAGACACAGAAATCGGTCCCCGGCTTGATACCCATTTCGTAGGGCAGGAAGGGGAACATCTTGCGGTAGCGGGCCACCACATGGCCGTTCGGATCGATCACCGAAGTGGTGTTGTAGATGTCGTCACCGACACGCTCGAACATCGAGCCCGGCAGCAGCCAGAGGCCATGCTTGGCGGCCATCTGGCAAAAGATCTGCTCGGCCGGTCCGCCCGTCGGTTGGGCGTGATAGGGCGCCGGCCCATAGGGCGCCAGCTCGCTGAAGACGACCATCTGCACCCAGGGAAAACGGGCCATGACGACGTCCAGCTTGTGCCCCATCGCGGTGATGTTCTCGCGCTCCATCGAGACATTCATCTGGATGCCGGCAATTGAAAATGGAATCATGATATGGGCTCCCCTGCCGCTTTAGGTATCGGTACTGCCAGTTATCGAATGGGCGTCACGCTCCGGCGTCGCGCAGCCAAGCAGATCGGAATTCGCGTTCGCCGGCAGATGCGCAGCGCCTGAGAAAAACGAGAATGCCGCAAGGCACGCCGTCCCCAGGGCTGCGCGATCAGCTCGCTCAGGCGCCGATCGTCTGCAGTGAGGCCTCGATGACATCCAGGCCCTCGTCCAGCAGCGCCTCGGAGATGGTCAGCGGAATCATTACCCGCAGTACATTACCGTGCGCTCCGCACAACAGCAACAACAAGCCGCGCTTGGCCGCTTCATTCTTCAGCGCCATCGCCATGTCGCCTGCCGGCTGCTGTGGATCGCCGTTGCGGCAGAACTCGACCGCCGTCATCGCCCCCAGGCCACGCACGTCGCCGATACTCGAATACTTCTTCTGCATCGCCGTGAAGCGCGTGCGCATGCGCTCACCGAGCGCCATCGAGCGACTACACAGCTTTTCTTCCTCGACGATGTCGAGTACCGCCAGCGCCCCGGCCACCGCAATCGGGCTGCCGGCATAGGTGGAACCGAGACCGCCGACTTCGGCAGCATCCATGATCTCTGCCTTGCCGACGATGGCGGCCACCGGCAGCCCACCACCGAGGCCCTTGGCCAGGGTGATGAGGTCCGGTTCGACATCGTAGTGTTCAGTGGCGAACAGCTTGCCGCAACGGGCAATCCCGGACTGCACCTCGTCGGCCACCAGCAGGATCCCGTGCTTGTCGCACAAGCTCCGCAGGCGACGCAAGAAGCCGAGCGGCGCGGGCAGGTAACCGCCCTCACCCTGGACCGGTTCGATGACGATGGCCCCGACATCGGTGGCTTCGATGCTGTAAGCGAAGAGACGTTCGATCGCCGCCATGGCGTCATCTTCCGAGACCCCGTGCAGGAGGTTCGGAAAAGGCACGTGGAAAATGCCGCCCGGGAAGGGCCCGAACTTGACCTTGTACGGCGCGACCTTGCCGGTCAGTGCCAGACCGAACATCGTGCGGCCGTGGAAACCACCGCCGAAGGCAATGACACCGGTCCGTCCCGTCGCTGCGCGAGCGATCTTGACCGCATTCTCGACCGCTTCCGCACCGGTGTTGACCAGGAAGGATTTCTTAGTCGTCGGGCCCGGCGCGGCGGCATTGAGCCGCTCGCAGAGCTCGACGTAGGACTCGTAGGCAACGACCTGGAAGCAGGTGTGCGTGAACGCCTCCAGCTGCTCGCGCGCCGCAGCCACCAGCCGTGGATGACAGTGCCCGGTATTGACCACCGCGATGCCGGCGCAGAAATCGATCCAGCGACGACCCTCGACATCCCAGATTTCGGCATTCTGGGCGCTTTCGGCGAATAGCGGATGCGCCTGCCCGACCCCCCTGGGCAAGGCCGCCTGGCGTCGCGCCATCAGCTCGGCATTGGTTTGAGTGGCCGGCTTCTCGTTCGGTGCATTCATTTCTCTCTCCTCTTCAATTCGTCAAGTCGTCGATTCGCCCGCAGGCTCAGTTGATTCCGCCGATGCAAACGTGCTTGATTTCCAGATAGTCCTCGATGCCGTACTTGGAACCCTCGCGGCCCAGTCCGGAGGACTTCATACCCCCGAACGGCGCCACTTCGGTCGAGATCAAACCGGTATTGACGCCGACGATGCCATATTCCAGCGCACTTGAAACACGCATTGTGCGGGCCAGATTCTCGGTATAGAAGTAAGATGCAAGGCCACATTCGGTATCGTTGGCCATGGCCACCGCTTCCGCCTCGGTCTTGAACGCAAAAACCGGCGCCACCGGCCCGAACACTTCCTCACGCGCGATACGCATCGCCGACGTCACCTGCGCCAGGACGGTCGGCTCGTAATAGGTTCGCCCAAGGCTGTGCGGCTTGCCGCCGCAGACCACACGCGCACCCTTGACGCGCGCGTCTTCGACCAGCTCTTCGACCTTGGCAATCGCTGCCGCGTCGATCAGCGGGCCTTGCGTGACGCCGTCTTCGCGACCGTCGCCCACACGCAGGCCGGCAACGGCAGCGGCGAGCTTTTCAACGAAAACGTCGTACACACCTTCCTGAACCAGCAGGCGGTTGGCGCAGACACAGGTCTGACCGGCGTTGCGATACTTCGACAGCATCGCGCCCTGCACCGCGGCATCGAGATCGGCGTCATCGAAGACGATGAACGGTGCGTTGCCGCCCAACTCCAGCGACAGCTTCTTGATCGTCGGCGCGCATTGCTGCATGAGAATGCGGCCGACTTCGGTCGAGCCGGTGAAACTGAGCTTGCGCACCGTCGGATTGGCGCACAGCTCGCCACCGATCGCTGGCGCGTCGCCGGTCACGACATTGAAAACGCCTGCCGGGACGCCCGCGCGCTCGGC
>LBIU01000555.1 GCA_000987445.1 Candidatus Accumulibacter adiacens
AGTCCGGGCTTCGACACCATCCTTAAAGTCATCGGCGCGCTTGGACTGAAGTTGCATGCGGACGCTGGTCACCGCTGACCAGAGTGCCCAAGGGAAACCGGAAACCGGGGACAGACCACGGTTTATTCGCCGCAAGTAACTCAGAACAGATCTTCAGAAACTGGGTCGCTACGCTTGCGCGGCCGGCCGGAAGTTCCAGGCGTTGCCCGTCGGCCGATTGCGCGGGAAATCTGGTCTGTAAAACGCGAGTCACCTAGCGCAAAATTTCCGTTCGTTGCGCTTCGAAGCGCGTTGATCAGTTCCGGATCCAGTTGATCTCGAAAGAGGTCACGATAGGCAGCTTGCCGCGTTGACGGGTCTGTTGCCAATGCAAGATACAGCGGATGTGGCTGGATCAACGAATTGCTCTCACCTTCGGCGTTTACTCGATAACTCGACCATGGATAGTCGGACGGATGTTCAACGATCCTGGCTCGAACGGGGTTGAGTTCGATATACCGCTGGCAGGCGAGGAAGTAGCACTCTTCCTGCGTTAGACACGAGCGGAAGCGACCTTCCCAGAGCGTCCCGGAACGTCGGTACGTCCGATTGACGTATTGCACGTAGCGCTGGCCCAGTGCTTTCATCAATGCGCCGACACCGTCATCCACTTCCGCCGAGACGAGTAGATGCACGTGGTTGGTCATCAGCACAAAAGCATGAATCCGACAGCCGGTTTTCGCGGCATATTCCTTGAGCCAGTTGAGGTAGAGCCGATAGTCGTCGTCCGCGAAAAAACAGGCCTGTCGGTTGTTGCCCCGTTGAATGACGTGCATGGGGACAGCGGCAAGTGTCAGGCGGGCGCGTCGGGGCATGGGGTCTTCCTTTGCTCTTGCTAACTGGTGTATTCTACGCAAAACCGTGGTCTGTCCCCTATTTCTTGCCTATTTCCATTTCCGAAGCGTTGGCGATCAGAGATATGCGCAATATTTTCATGGTTGTGGTTTTGGCCGGCATTTTTTCGGCGTGCGCCAATGTTTCCCGCTT
>LBIU01000556.1 GCA_000987445.1 Candidatus Accumulibacter adiacens
GTACGAGGGTGAGCGTCCGCTCACTCAAGTATCATTTATAGAACATTGCTGAATTAAACCGGTGTCGCGGTGATTGGGAAACCCGCGCGCGGGGGGTCGCTTCTGATTGTCGCCGGAAATGTTTACGCCTGTCGTGGCGGAAAATCGGCGTCGATGCACTTAAAACGCCGCCCGCGAACTGGTTTGACAAGAGCCGCCTTCGTCAATAATGCTTTGCTTGCGAGTCGATTCTTGATTACCTAGCGTCCGCATCCGGGTCATGGCGCGATTGGTAATCCAGCCTTTTTTGGAGAAATCACGCGATCGATCCGTGAAAGCGCACGCGTGAGCCGCGTTCACTCGGGCCCGGTCGTCTGGGTAATCGTCAAAACCACGGAATCGTGTTGATTGCCAGTTTTCGATCCTATAGACGAGGTCGAGAAGGATGCGAGAGAGATGCCAAATCGCTTTGTGTCGACCAGGCATCACGCGGAAGCTCGTGCGCTGCCGGGCCGCTTGGAGGAGGTGGAGCGTAAGCGGCTGTCTCTCGACTGCCGTGGCTAGGCAGCGTTTTCCAGATCGCACCGGCCGTTACTCAACGGCTTTGCGCGCTGCGTGCGGCGGTGCGAAAAGTGAAGCCGTCCAGCTGGACGAACGGCGGCTTTCCGCCGATCAGATCGGCGAGTGCACGGCCGCTGGCCAGCGACAGGGTGAAGCCGAGTGCGCCGTGGCCGACATTGAGCCACAGCTTGCGATAGGGGCTGTGGCCGAGGATCGGGCGCCCGCTCGGTGTGGCGGGGCGCAGGCCGGCCCAGCCCTCCGACTGTTCGTACCTGGCTGCGCCAGGGAAAGCTGCGCGCGCTTCGGCGAGTAGCGTCGCCAGCCGCCGCGGCGCGATGGCACGGTCGTAGCCGCCGATGTCGGCAATGCCGGCAACCCGCAATTGCGCACCAAGGCGGGCATAGACGATCTTGCGCTGGAAGTCGGTGACGCTCATTGTCGGCGCCACGTCGGGGTCGCTGAGCGGTGCCGTCAGGCTGTAGCCCTTGAGCGGGTAGATCGGCAGCCTTAGGCCCAGCGGACGTGCCAGGTGAGCGCTGTCGCAGCCGCTGGCGAGAACGTAGGCGTCGGCTTCCAGAAGTCCGGCGCTGCTCTCGACGCCGACGATTTCGCCCCGGCTGACTCTTAGCCGCCGTATCGAGGTGCCGAAGAGGCAGCGGTTTTCCGGTGCGGCGCTACGAATCCTGTCCAACAAGCCGACGCTGAAGCGATAGCAGTCCGCTGTGTCTTCGCTCGGCGTGTGTACGCCGCCGACGATTTGCCGGTGCAGGCCGGCGAGGGCCGGCTCGATCCTGAGGCACGCCGCGCTGTCGAGCACCGCCTGGCGGCAATCACTGTCGGCCAGCAGGCCTTGCTGGAATTCGACCTGGCGGCGCGCGCTGTTCAGTGCCGCCGCATCGCGATAGACGACCAGCTTGCCGCTGTTGGCGTAGGCGCAGTCGAGCGCCGGTTCGTCGGCGAGCAATCCGTGCATCAGACGGCGGCTGGCGTGTCCGAGACGCAGCAGGTGAAGGGTCGTTTGCGCGCTATGAGTGCTGCGGCAGGCGGCGAGAAACTGCAGGCACCAGCGCCATTGCCGAGGGTCCAGTTGCGGACGAAAACGCACCGGCGAGGTCGGCGAGAGCAGCCAGGGGAGCAGCTTTGGCCACACCGCTGGGTCAGCCAGAGGGGCCACGTAGCTGTAGCTCAACTGGCCGCCGTTTGCGTAACTGGCTTCCAGGGCAACGCCCTGGTTGCGGTCTACCAGGGTGACGTGATGGCCGTCACGGGCCAGATAGTAGGCGGTGGTGATGCCGACGACGCCGGCGCCGAGAATGACGACCTGCATTCTTGCTCCCAGACTCGCGTGCTATTCGGAAAAAGAAAAAGGGGCCATCGTAAGAGAAAAAGGGGCCATCGTCAGCCGATGGCCCCAGCTTGCAGCGCGCTTGCGGGCGCTTAGCCGATCTTGAACATCAGCGAATTGGAACCCGAGTTCAGGGCCACGCTGATCGGTTGCTGATGCGTCGTCGGGCCCCAGAACTGGCGTGGACCGGGTGAGGTGAACAGGTCACTGGCGGCCCAGTCGTCGCGCCGTGAGGCAAAGAACTGCATCGCCGGCGAGTCCATCTTGACCAGCGCCTTCTCGATCACGAACTCGTCCTGTCCGTGCCGGCGCTCGATGTTGAGCAGGCCGGCAAGCGGAATCGCCTGCGGCACGCCGCCGCTGGTCAGGCCGGTGATCGTCGCCATGTAGCCGCTGTGGCCGTCGAGGATCAGCGAGCCGGCGGTGAGGCCGAGGTTGTAGGTGTATGCGGCGTCGAACAGGGTCGGCGCGCCGCAACGTCCTTCGTAGCCGAGGAAGTGGCTGTGTGCGGCAAACGGCACCTTGGCGTCGAGTTCCTTGACGCGCGCCTTGGTCATGTCGATCAGCAACTGTTCGGTGGGGATCAGCGAGACCTGCAGGTTGCCGTGCGAGTCGCGCTCGGCGAGCAGCATGTCGACGATGTAGTGCGGCAGGGAGGCCAGCAGCTTGCCGTTGTCGGCGCTGAGCTTGCCTTCGACGAAAGCCGCTTTTTGATCGTCGGCAAGGGCGGCGAAGGCCGTGGCTTCATGTGCCAGGACATCGTTGAGCTCGGCGATCATGGCGTTCATTTCGGGGATGAACTCGATCAGGCCTTCCGGCGCCAACAGTACGCCATAGTTCATGCCCTTGTGCGAGCGTTCGACGACGACTTTGGCGATGCTGTCGATGATGCTCGCCAGCGACATCTTCTTGGTCGACACTTCCTCGGAAATGATGGCGATCGCCGGCTTGGTCTGCAGCGCGACTTCGAGTGCGACGTGCGAGGCGGAGCGGCCCATCAGCTTGACGAAGTGCCAGTACTTCAACGAAGAACTGGTGTCCTGCAGGATGTTGCCGACCATTTCGCTGTAGATCCGCGTCGCGGTATCGAAACCGAAGGAGATCGCCAACAGGTCGCCGAGTTGCAGGTCGCCGTCGATGGTCTTCGGCACGCCGATGACCTGTACGCCGGAGCCATCGGCCTTGACGCCGCGGTACAGCGATTCGGCGAGCACGGCCGCATTGGTGTTCGAATCGTCACCGCCGACGACGACTATGGCGTCGAGGTTGTGCTTGATGCAGGTTTCACGGACCTGCGCGAACTGGGCGTCGCTCTTGATCTTGGTACGGTCCGAACCGAGGAAGTTGAAGCCGCCGGTGTTGAGGACGAAGTTGACGTCGGCATCGCTGATTTCGAACAGCGAGCCTTCGAGCAGGCCCTTGGGGCCAGCCTTGACGCCGAGCAGGGTGTTGCCGGAGCCAAGCACCCGTTTCAGGCCGCAGACCACGTTGTGGCCGCCAGCGGCCGGGCCGCCCGAGAAGAGGACGGCGACGCGCTTGCCCTTGACTTGGGTGGTCCGGCTGCCCGCCGAAGTGAGCACGACGTTGCCTGAGGCGGCAACCGTTTTCGGGAACTGCTTGGCGACGGCCTCACTGTCCTTGGTGCTCAGGATACGATCGGTGCTACTGAAACTGACCGGCTGCGGCTTGTCGGACGAGCCGAAGGCGGCACAGACGGGGAGGGGGAGTTGGCGTACTGCGGATTCGAAAATCGACTTGTGGGCTTCTGTACTGACTAGCTGTTCTACCAGAGTGCTCATGCTTTTGTCCTCGCTTGACGGGAATTGTGTGTTCGGAGTGTCGAGTGTTGGCTTGTCGGCCCGTTCGAGTGCTGACCGTGGCAGTGTCCGTGCACCCGCGGGCTTGGCCAGTGTCGCGGAGAAGGCGCTCCGCGGCAGGGCTCGCCGCCGGCGTCCCTTGCAGCGCACTCGACCAACACAAAAAAGGCCAGCCCGGAAGAACCCTGGGCCAGCCCGTTTGGCTATCCTCAGCGCTTGATTACGCCAGGGTCCCGATGTTGTTCAGGTCCTTGAAGGCCTGCGCCAGGCGGGCGCGGAAAGCGTCTTCGCCCTTGCGCAGCCAGGCGCGTGGATCGTAGTACTTCTTGTTCGGTTTGCCGTCGCCTTCGGGGTTGCCGATCTGGCCTTGCAGGTAGCCTTCGTTCTTTTTGTAGAAGCCCATCACGCCGTCCCAGAACGCCCATTGCAGGTCGGTATCGATGTTCATCTTGACGACGCCGTAGCCAATCGCCTCGCGGATTTCTTCCAGGGTCGAGCCCGAACCGCCATGGAAGACGAAGTCGACCGGCTGCAACTTGGTGCCGAACTTCTTCTGCACGTATTCCTGCGAATTCTTAAGGATGATCGGCTGCAGTTTCACGTTGCCGGGCTTGTAGACGCCATGAACGTTGCCGAAAGCAGCAGCGATGGTGAAACGATCGCTGACCTTGGACAGCTCTTCGTAAGCCTGCGCGACATCTTCGGGCTGGGTGTACAGCTTGGAGCTGTCGACGTTGGTGTTATCGACGCCATCTTCTTCGCCGCCGGTTACGCCCAGTTCGATTTCGAGGGTCATGCCCATCTTGCTCATGCGCTCGAGGTAGCGCTTGCAGATGTCGATGTTTTCGCCGATCGGCTCTTCGGAGAGGTCGAGCATGTGCGAGCTGTAGAGCGGCTTGCCATTGACCTTGAAATACTGTTCGCCGGCGTCGAGCAGACCGTCGATCCAGGGCAGCAGCTTCTTGGCGGCGTGGTCGGTGTGCATGATGACGGTGCAGCCGTACAGCTCGGCGAGCTGATGGACGTGCGTGGCGGCAGAGACGCCGCCAGCGACGCAGGCGCGCTGACCGGCATTGTCGAGGCCCTTGCCGGCATAGAACTGCGCGCCGCCATTGGACAGCTGGATGATTGCCGGCGCGTTCAGCTCGGCGGCGGTCTCCATGACCGCGTTCACAGTGCTGGTGTTGATGACGTTAACCGCTGGAAGAGCGAACTGCTTTTCCTTGGCCAGTTCGAAGATCGCTTGCAATTGGTCGCCGGTAGCAACACCCGGTTTGATGTTTTTGGCATTCATGAGTTC
>LBIU01000557.1 GCA_000987445.1 Candidatus Accumulibacter adiacens
CGCAACTGTCGGATCAGCCCGACCGGGCCACGCTCGAACCAGCGGCGTGAGCCGCCGCGCTGATCGGCACTACGGGTCTTGCCCATCGCCTGGGTCATGCGGTCGAGCACGATCGCCATCAGCACGATTCCGACGCCACCGATCGTGGCCAGTCCCATGTCGAGTCGACCGATGCCGCGCAACACCATCTGGCCGAGGCCGCCGACGGCGATCATCGAGGCGATGACCACCATCGACAGCGACAGCATCAGGGTCTGGTTGACGCCGGCCATGATCGTCGGCAGGGCCAGTGGCAGCTGCACCTTGGTCAGCAACTGCCAGGGCGAAGCACCGAAGGAGCGCGTCGCTTCGATCAGGTCGGGACGGACCTGGCGGATGCCGAGGTTGGTCAGGCGAATCAGCGGCGGCAGTGCAAAGACAATGGTCACGACGACACCCGGAACGTTGCCAATGCCGAACAACATCACCACCGGGACCAGGTAGACGAAGGCCGGCGTGGTCTGCATGGCGTCGAGCAGCGGGCGCATCAGGGCATTGAGCCGGTCACTGCGTGCCACCGCTATGCCCAGCGGCAGGCCGATCACCAGGCAGAAGAAGACCGAGGTCAGAACCAGCGCCAAGGTGATCATGGCTTCGGCCCAGGCGCCGATAAGCCCGATCAGCAGAAACGATAGGAAGGTGCCGATGCCGAGCCAGCGTCCGCTGACCTGCCAGGCCAGCAATGCCAAGGCAATCAGCATCAAAGGCGCAGGCACGGCAAGCAAGGCCGCTTCGATGCCGCCGAGGATGCTGTCGATCGGCACCCGGATCGACTGGAAGGCCGGACGCGCATGTTCGACCACCCAGGCGAGGCCGCTGTCGACCCAGATATCGAGCGGAATCACTGCTTCGTCAAAGGGTTGCAGCCAGTCGATGGGAGTCGGTTCGATCGCTGTAGAGGCATCGGCCGCCGGGGTCAGCCAGTCCGAGCCATTTGCGGTATCGGCCAGCGTGCTGCGCGATTCCGTCGCTGCTGGCGGAGCAGTCGCACCCCATGGGTCCGCGGCCGGAGCAGCGGTCTCGGCAGTCGCGCCAGGCGTGTTGGCAGCGACGCCACTTGCGGCCGT
>LBIU01000558.1 GCA_000987445.1 Candidatus Accumulibacter adiacens
GACTTCGACGGTGACCAGATGGCCGTGCATGTGCCGCTGTCCCTCGAAGCGCAGATGGAAGCGCGGACGCTGATGCTGGCCTCGAACAACGTTCTCTCGCCGGCCAACGGCGAGCCGATCATCGTCCCTTCGCAGGACATCGTGCTCGGTCTCTACTACGCCACTCGCGAGTGCATCAATGCCAAGGGCGAGGGAATGATGTTCCCCGATCTCGCCGAGGTGACGCGGGCCATGCAGGCCGGCGAACTCGACCTGCATGCACGTATTTCGGTGCGTATTTTCGAGTACGAGAGCGACGGCGAGAATGGCTGGCAGGAGAAGGTCACACGTTACAAGACGACTGCCGGGCGCGCCCTGCTTTCCGAGATCCTGCCGAAAGGGCTGCCCTACAGCCTGATCGACAAGCCGCTCAAGAAGAAGGAAATCTCGAAGCTGATCAACGCCGCGTTCCGCCGTTGCGGTCTCAAGGAGACCGTCGTCTTTGCCGACAAGCTGATGCAGAACGGCTACCGCCTGGCGACCCGTGCAGGCATTTCGATCTGCTCGGACGACATGCTGGTGCCGGCACAGAAACGTGAAATCATTGCCGCGGCGGACGACGAAGTCAAAGAAATCGAGAACCAGTACACCAACGGACTGGTGACCAACGGCGAACGCTACAACAAGGTCGTCGATATCTGGGGACGTACCGGTGATCAGGTGGCCAAGGTGATGATGGATCAACTGGGTCATGAGGAGATCGTCAATCGCCACGGGGTGACCGAAAGGCAGGAGTCCTTCAACTCCATCTTCATGATGGCCGATTCGGGCGCGCGCGGTTCCGCAGCGCAGATCCGCCAGTTGGCCGGCATGCGCGGGCTGATGGCCAAACCGGACGGATCGATCATCGAAACGCCGATTACCACCAACTTCCGCGAAGGTCTGAACGTTCTCCAGTACTTCATCTCGACGCACGGCGCCCGCAAGGGTCTCGCCGATACCGCCTTGAAGACCGCCAACTCGGGTTATCTGACGCGGCGTCTGGTCGACGTGACGCAGGATCTGGTGGTCATCGAGGATGATTGCGGAACCAGCAACGGCGTCACCAGAAAAGCCCTGATCGAAGGCGGTGAGGTGATCGAGGCGATTCGCGAGCGCATTCTTGGCCGGGTGACTGCTGCCGATGTCATTGACCCTGATTCGGAAGAGACGCTCATCGAGCAGGGTACGCTGATCAGCGAGGATCACTGCGATTTGATCGACCGCGTGGGAATCGACGAAGTCAAGGTACGCACGCCGCTGACCTGTGACACCCGCTACGGTCTGTGCGCCATGTGCTACGGTCGCGACCTCGGACGCGGTTCGCCGGTCAATGTCGGTGAGGCGGTCGGGGTGATGGCCGCGCAATCCATTGGCGAGCCGGGAACACAGCTCACCATGCGTACCTTCCACGTCGGCGGCGCCGCCTCTCGCGCCGCGGTGGCCAGTCATGTCGAGACGCACAGCGTCGGTGTGGTGCGCTTTACCTCAACCATGCGCTATGTCACCAGCGCAAAAGGCGAGAAAATCGTCATCACCCGTTCCGGCGAGATCCTGATCACCGACGATAGTGGCCGCGAACGCGAAAAGCACAAGGTTCCCTACGGGGCGACGCTGCGTGTCGTCGACAGCCAGGCGGTCAAGGCGGGTATTCGCCTGGCCACCTGGGATCCGCACACCCGGCCGATCATCGCCGAATACTCGGGCTTGGTGAAGTTCGAAAACGTCGAGGAAGGCGTCACCGTCGCCAAGCAGATCGACGAAGTGACCGGCCTGTCTACGCTGGTGGTCATCGATCCGAAGCGCGGCGGCAAGGTGCCCAGCAAGGGGCTGCGCCCGCAGGTCAGGCTATTCGAGCCGGGCGGCGACGAGGTCAAAATGCACGGCAGCGATCAACCGGTGACGATCACCTTCCAGGTGGGCGCGATCATCAATGTCGCCGACGGACAAACGATCTCGGTTGGCGACGTGCTGGCGCGACTTCCTCAGGAATCGGCGAAGACGCGCGACATTACCGGTGGTTTGCCGCGCGTCGCGGAGTTGTTCGAAGCACGCACGCCGAAGGATGCCGGCATGCTGGCCGAGTTCACCGG
>LBIU01000559.1 GCA_000987445.1 Candidatus Accumulibacter adiacens
GGTGCAAGGCGCGCAGCCAGGCTTCGCTGTCGGGCCGCTGCAGCAGCTGCGGCGCATGCTGCGCCGCAAAGGCGCGAATCCGTTCCTTGCCGCCGGTCACCGCGAGCAACCTGCCGTAGGTGACGACCGACCACTCCCAGTCCAGGCCAGACTGCGCAAAAGCACGGTTGAAGGCCAGGCGGTGACCGTCGCGCTCGGTATCGGCCAGCGTCCCGTCCACATCGAAAATCACCGCCTGCAGATTGACCGTTTGCCGCAGCGACTCCCTGCAGGGGCGGCTGTTCTTCGGGCGTTTGGCCGGCGGGTCTGAGTGCATTCGGGTCACATGACGTCGTTCAGTGCTGACCAGTGTAGGCGGCACAATAGATAATTAAAAGTTAAACTTTTTTCCGTTTATAGTTATCTTTTACTATCTACGAGAGCACGGCATGCGAACGCCGCCAATCTGTAGCCACAAGCAGCCCCTTGCCGGTGCTGCGTCGCAAGGGGAGGTGGCAATGCCTGCTGTTTTGGCGGATAATTTGCCCATGCTACCCAATAACCTGCTTCTGATCGGCCAAATATCGTGCCTATTGCGTCTCCCGCCCTGACCAACGTCATCCGCGCCCTGGCCATGGACGCGGTGCAGCAAGCCAACTCCGGCCATCCCGGGATGCCCATGGGAATGGCTGAAATCGCCGAAGTGCTCTGGCGTCGCCACCTGCGACACAACCCGGGCAATCCCCACTGGCCGGACCGCGACCGTTTCGTTCTTTCGAACGGTCACGGCTCGATGCTGCTGTATACCCTGCTGCATCTCACCGGCTACGACGTCTCGATCGACGACCTGAAGAACTTCCGTCAGTTTCGCTCGAAGACCCCGGGCCACCCGGAAGTCGGGCATACCCCTGGCGTGGAGACAACCACCGGGCCGCTCGGCCAGGGTCTGGCCAACGCCGTCGGAATGGCCATCGCCGAGAAGGTCCTGGCCGCCGACTTCAATCGTCCCGGGCACGAGATCGTCAACCACTCGACCTACGTCTTCCTCGGCGACGGCTGCCTGATGGAAGGTGTGTCGCACGAGGCCTGCTCGCTGGCAGGCACCCTCGGCCTCGGCAAGCTGATCGCCCTCTACGACGACAACGGCATCTCCATCGACGGCCCTGTCGAAGGCTGGTTCACCGACGACACGCCGCAACGCTTCGCCGCTTATGGCTGGCAGGTCATCGCCGCCGTCGACGGACACGACAGCGAGGCCATCGACCAGGCACTGCTCGCGGCACAGGCCGACAGCGACCGCCCGACGCTGATCTGCTGCAAGACGCGCATCGGCGAGGGTTCGCCGAACAAGGTGGGCAGCCACGACGTGCATGGCGCGCCTTTGGGAAACGAGGAAGTGGCAGCGACCCGCGCGCATCTCGGCTGGTCGCACGCGCCCTTCGAAGTTCCCGACGCCATCTATGCAAGCTGGGACGGCCGCATGCGCGGCCAGGTCTTCGAAAACAACTGGCAGGCGCGCTTCGCGACCTATCAGGCGGCGTTCCCGGAATTGGCCGCTGAATTTCTCCGCCGCATGAGTGGCCGGTTGCCGGCTGACTGGAGCGCAACGACCACGCAAGCGCTGGCCGATATCGCCGCGAAAGCCGAGAACATCGCCACCCGCAAGGCTTCGCAGAACGCTATCGGCGCCTTCGCGCCGCAGCTGCCCGAACTGATTGGCGGCTCGGCCGACCTTGCCGGCTCGAACCTGACGCTGTGGAAGGGCTCGCAGGCCATCGGTCGCGACCAGGGCGGCAATTACCTCTACTACGGGGTGCGTGAGTTCGGCATGACCGCGATCGCCAACGGCCTGGCCCTGCATGGTGGCCTGATCCCGTACACCGCGACCTTCCTGGTCTTCTCGGACTACGCGCGCAACGCGATCCGCATGGCGGCGCTGATGAAAGTGCGCCAGATCATGGTGTATACCCATGACTCGATCGGTCTCGGCGAAGATGGCCCGACCCACCAGCCGGTCGAGCAGGTCGCCAGCCTGCGCCTGATCCCCAACCTTGACCTCTGGCGCCCGGCCGACGCCAGCGAAACAGCCGTGTCCTGGATCGCCGGCATCGAACGTCGCGACGGCCCGACGATTCTGGCGCTTTCGCGGCAGAACCTGCCGGCGGTCAGCAGTGGCACCGCACCCGAAATGATTCGCCGCGGCGCTTATGTGCTGGCCGACTGCGCCAATCCACAGGCGCTGCTGATCGCCACCGGCTCGGAAGTCAAGCTGGCACTCGACGCGCAACGGGCGCTGGCCGGCGAAGGTATCGCCGTGCGCGTGGTCTCGATGCCCTGCGCCGAGGTCTTCGACCGCCAGGATGCGTCGTACCAGAAAGCAGTCTTGCCACGCGCGCTACCGCGAGTGGCGATCGAGGCAGGCGTCAGCAGTTTCTGGCGCAAGTA
>LBIU01000560.1 GCA_000987445.1 Candidatus Accumulibacter adiacens
ATTCATATGTCAGACAATCCCACCATGGAAGAAAGCTTTGCCGAACTTTTCGAAGAAAGTCTCGGCCGTCAGGAGATGCGCCCCGGCGAGGTCATCACTGCGGAAGTCGTGCGCATTGACCAGAACTTTGTCGTGGTCAACGCCGGCCTCAAGTCGGAAAGCTATATTGACCTTGAAGAATTTCTGAGCGATCAGGGCGAACTGGAAGTCGGCGTTGGTGACTTCGTCCAGGTCGCCATCGAGCAGCTCGAGAACGGTTTCGGCGAAACGCGCCTGTCGCGCGACCGCGCCAAGCGGGTCGCCGCGTGGAACGCGCTTGAACTGGCCCTCAACGACGGCAGCCTGGTGTCCGGTACCATTACCGGCAAGGTCAAGGGCGGCCTGACGGTCATGACCAACGGCGTGCGTGCATTCCTGCCGGGTTCGCTGGTCGACATGCGTCCGGTCAAGGACACCACTCCGTACGAAGGCAAGACCTACGAATTCAAAGTCATCAAGCTCGACCGCAAGCGCAATAACGTCGTCGTCTCGCGGCGTGCGGTGCTCGAGGCGAGCGTTGGCGAAGAGCGCGATGCGCTGCTGGCTGCCCTCAAAGAAGGCAGCGTCGTCAAGGGCGTGGTCAAGAACATCACCGACTACGGTGCTTTTGTCGACCTCGGCGGTATCGATGGCTTGCTGCACATCACCGATCTGGCATGGCGTCGTGTTCGCCATCCCTCTGAAGTTCTCGCCGTGGGCGACGAGTTGCAGGCCAAGATCCTCAAGTTCGACCAGGAAAAGAACCGCGTCTCCCTCGGCCTCAAGCAGCTCGGCGAAGATCCCTGGGTGGGTATTTCGCGCCGTTACCCGGCGACCACCCGCCTCTTCGGCAAGGTCACCAACCTTACCGACTACGGTGCTTTCGTCGAAATCGAGCAGGGCATCGAGGGGCTGGTTCACGTCTCCGAGATGGACTGGACCAACAAGAACGTTCACCCCTCCAAGGTTGTTCAGCTGGGTGACGAGGTCGAAGTGATGATTCTCGAGATCGATGAGGATCGCCGCCGTATTTCGCTGGGTATGAAGCAGTGTGCTGCCAACCCGTGGGACGACTTCTCGATGAACTACAAGAAGGGGGATCGCGTGCGCGGCGCCATCAAGTCGATTACCGACTTCGGCGTCTTCATTGGTCTGCCGGGCGGTATCGATGGTTTGGTTCACCTGTCCGACCTTTCCTGGTCGCAGCCCGGTGACGAAGCGATTCGTAACTTCAAGAAGGGCGACGAGGTCGACGCGGTGGTGCTGGCGATCGATACCGACAAGGAACGGATTTCCTTGGGTATCAAGCAGCTCGATGGCGATCCCTACACCAGCTATATTGCCACCCACGAGAAGAACAGCGTTGTCCGCGGAATCGTCAAGTCGGTTGACGCACGGGGTGCGGTGGTGATGCTCGATGGTGACATGGAAGCCTATCTGCGTGCCTCAGAAGTCTCGCGTGATCGCGTGGACGATCTGACCAAGGTGTACAAGGAAGGGGACTCGCTCGAAGCGATGATCATCAATGTCGATCGCAAGACGCGTTCGATCAGCTTGTCGATCAAAGCCAAGGATCAGGCAGAGCAGCACGAGGCGATGCAGAAGTTTTCTGCGGATAGCAGTGCCAGTGCCGGGACTACCAACCTTGGCGCCTTGCTGAAGGCCAAGCTCAACAACCCCCAGTAGGGTTAGAGGATGACCAAGTCGGATCTTATCGGCCAATTGGCCGGGCGCTTTCCCCAACTGGTCGCAAAGGACGCTGATTTGTCGGTGAAAACGATTCTCGATGCGATGGCCGAAGCCTTGTCCAAGGGTGATCGCATCGAGATTCGCGGCTTCGGAAGTTTTGCGCTGAATTACCGGCCACCGCGTGTTGGCCGGAATCCAAAGTCCGGCGAAAAAGTTGACGTTCCGGAAAAGTGGGTGCCGCATTTCAAGGCAGGGAAGGAATTGCGGGAGCGCGTCGATGGCTCGCTGGAAGTGGTCTGAATGGTCAAGCTATGTCTTATTGCGGGCGGCAACGAGAGTTGCCGCCCGTTTCCTATGGGAAACTGATGATGCGTTGGTTGGTGTGGATTCTGAGATTTGCCCTGTTTCTCCTTCTTTGTGCGTTTGCCATCAGAAATACCGATCCGGTAGACGTCCGTTTCTTTCTTGACGCCGCCTGGCAGGCGCCACTGGCAATCATGCTTTTGGCTTTTTTCGCGGCCGGCGTCGCTTCGGGCATGCTTTTTCTGCTGGCCTCCCTGCTTGGCCGGCGCCGCGAGGTCGCCCGCTTGAAGCGCGAGCTGAGCCAGCTTCGGGCAAGCCTCGTCAGTCATCGCGAGAGTCCGATGTGAGTCTGCTCGGAAAGCAGCGAGCGGGTGAGTTGGTGATCGCCAGGCGCTTGCTG
>LBIU01000561.1 GCA_000987445.1 Candidatus Accumulibacter adiacens
CGCCAACACCGGTCGTGCGCGACCGTTTGCTTGTGAACGCAGCCCCGCCAGTGGCGACGCCTATCCGGCTACCGGGCTACTCGGGAGAAGCCGGCCTCCCGTCGTCGGTCGTTTCTCCTTCCTGCGCGCAAACAGCACCGACGACACGGCCAAAGCTGGCGATACCGGGACTCTTGAGGAAAACGCATTGCTTGCCCGTGCGCTTGCATTGTTCCTTTACGCGCCAATAGGCATTGTGGCTGATACAGCCCGCCTGGCAAATGACGAGGTCGGCGGCGGCAAGCGCAGCGTCTATGCGGTGCAGGCTCTCCTCGAGCCCGCCGTCGTGATGAAGGAAGTTGCCGCCGCGCTGCTCCACCACCTTGCGGTAGGCATCGATCGAACCTGAGCGGCCACCGACGCACAGGATGCGTTTGCCGGAGAGGGTCGGCTGGGTTCGGTTGGCGACGGCACACTGCTCGTCGGCGTCGCTGTCGCCAACCGCGAGCAGGTGCTCGATGGTCGCCTCGGCATGGCAGGCGAGCCTGCGCAGTCGTTCGACTTCGTCCTCCAAATCGACTGCCTTGGCCCTCAGCGCCGTCGATCGGGCATCGGCATCGCGGGCACGCCGCGCGAGCATCTGCCGGTCCTTGAGGTCTGGCAGGCTCTGGCGCAGGGTGTCGAGTTGGCCTGTCAGCACAGCGACAAGACCGTCCTTGCCACCGAGATCCGCACGCAGCCTGGCAATCTGCTCGCCGAACATCTGCCGTTCGCGGCATTTCTCCGCGCGTTGCGTTTCCGTTTCGGCGCGCGCTTCCAGCAGTTGCTTGCGCAGCGCGACATTCTCGGTTCGGAGCACTTGGAGTCTGGACAAGTCGGCGCGGGTGCCGCTACCGACCTGGTGCTGGATCATGTGAATATCGCGAAAGATCTGCTCTTCCAGCGTGCTGTCGCAGGATGGATGCGTCCAGCTGGCCCAGAGCGCGCCCGGGATATCGGTGCCGGTGGCACAGAATTCTCGCCACCGCGCATGCAGTTCCTGCGTGCCTTTGAGGCAGGAGAGCTTGCAGACCTGCAGTTGAAAGCGCTTTTCCAGTTGTTTGTGCAGCAAGGACGACAATTGCGTACGTGATTCGCATTCACCGACGGTCGTCGTGTGCAAGACGAAATCCGTCGTCTCGCGTGAAACCTTCATGACCCGGGATACCAGCGCGCGCAGCTCGTCGACCGCGAAGCAAACGCCAATCAAAGGGCAATGAAACTTCGACGACAGTTCCCATAGCTTGCGCCGCCGCGACCCTCCCGGCAGGGCCTTTGCCTCTGCTGCCACCAGTGGCGCGCGCACCTGCTTTGAAAAAGCCGGCGGAGGGCGTTGCGCAGCGGCGTCAAGGGCTTCGCCGGGCAGACCGAAGGGAACGTCGGCCATGTTTGCTATTTTCCGTGAAACCCAGGTGGCTGGCCTGCCGCAGGCTCGCAGCGCTTGCTGGACGGCAGGGCAACTCCGATGTCGTTCACGGGAGAAGCCCGGCCATGAACAGCCAGACCACGAGGCCAGCCAGCAGCGTATTGACAAGCAGCCCGTTCATCACTTACTCCTGTTGTTGCGTTGCTTCCCATCATAGCTGCAGTCGCCATGCATCGCAATAGGAATCATTCGCATTTATATCGTAGGCTTCGGGTTCTGTCGCGATCGCACCCCCTGAGTCACCTCGCTCAGTGCTGTCCGGTCCGTTGTCGGTCGTGGATTTCCAGACGACGGCGCAGGGGGTTCGGTGCGACAAATGGCGAGGCACGCAGCATCTTCCGGACGGCGATACGCCTGTTCAGAAAGTTTCTGCACACCTTCCCAATGCGAATGATTCTCATATACAATAAGGACTCGTTCCTTTGGGCTTGAGCTGTGATCGGGTAGCTCTGACCAAGGCCGCATTGCCCGAGACGGGCGCTCACCTACTTTATTTGGACTAAATATGTTCGTTGCCAAGCCTACCCTCAGAGCCGTGTACAGCGCGTTGCTCATTTCTGTTTCTTTGGCTCAAGCGTCGACTGCGCAAGCGGCAGCAGCGCAAGACCCTGCAGCGTCTGAGCGAACCGGAGAAATCCGGGACCGTGAAGGCGGACCGGCGCGCGACGCGGGCATTGCCGATAGCGCGACCAACTGGCAGGAAAGCACCCTCACCGGCGACTGGAACGGCGCACGCCAGCGCCTCTCCGACGCCGGCGTAGAGCTGGAACTCCTGCTTACCGCCGACTACCTGCGCAACAACAGCGGTGGTTTCAAACGCGGTGGCGGCACCATCGGGCACGTCGACCTGATCGTGCAGTTCGACGGCGAGAAGCTGCTCGGCTGGCAGGGTGGATCGGCCTTTCTGCAGCTGATCAGCAACAGCGGCAGCCGGGTGAATCTGAACTACGTCGGGAGCCTGATGGGCGTCGACAACGTCGAGGCGCCGGTCAACCGCAGCGGTATCTTCCAGGCCTGGTTGCAGCAATCCTTTCTCGACGGCAAAGCCTCCCTTCGCGCAGGCCTGTACCCGATCGATTCGGAGTTCTACGTCACCGATTCGTCGGGAGTCTTCATTCATCCGTCGTTCGGAATGTCCGCCGAGGCGGGCGATTTCGGCACGCTGGCCGGGCCGTCGATCTACCCGACCAGTGCCTGGGGCGCGCGCTTGCGGATCGATCCCGACCCTCGCTGGTATGCCATGCTGGCCGTCACTCGCGGCGTGCCAAGCGATCGCGCCGCCACCGCCGGCCCCAACATCAGCTGGCAGCAGGGCAGTGGCAGCATGGTCATCGGCGAAGTCGGCCTGAGTCCAGCCGAGCTTGGCCTTGGACTCGGCCAGACAGGGTCGGCCAGCAAGGATGGTGATGACTTCCAACCGATCAGCAAGCTGGCATTTGGTGCCTGGCGTTTCACGCCGCAGTTTCCGGAACTGATGGCCGTCGATACGGCCGGCGATCCACTAATCACGACCCACTGGGGCGCCTATGTCCTTGGCGAGCAGACCTTGTACCGGGTCCCCGATTCCAATCGCAACCTGACCGGCTTCGTCCGCTACGGCTTCACCGACGGCAAGACCAACATCATCGATTATTCGGTGAGCGTCGGCGTCGCCTGGCAGGGCGTGTTCGCCAGCCGCGAGGACGATATCCTTGGCATCGCCGCAACGCGTGCGCACGTCGACTCGCAGGGGCGCGAGCTGCT
>LBIU01000562.1 GCA_000987445.1 Candidatus Accumulibacter adiacens
GCGGTTCGCGCCGTCGATGGCCTCTTCATCCTCGATTGCGTCGCCTCCGGTGCGGTCTGGGTGGACATGGTCGCCAACGACGTCGATGTCCTGATCAGCGCGCCGCAGAAAGGCTGGACCGGCTCCCCGTGCTGTGCCCTGGTTGCCCTTGGCGAGCGCGCCCGGGCGCGCATCGACGAAACCACCAGCAGCAGTTTTGCCTGCGACCTCAAGAAGTGGTTGCAGATCATGGAAGCTTACGAGAAGGGCGGCCATGCCTACCACGCGACGATGCCCACCGACGCCCTGGCATCCTTGCGCGACGTGATGCTGGAAACCGAGCGGTACGGCTTCGAGCGCGTCCGCAAGGAGCAGCAGGAGCTCGGTCGCCGGGTTCGCGAGCTGCTCACCAGCAAGGGTTTCAAGAGCGTCGCTGGCGAGGGCTTCCAGGCCCCCGGGGTGGTCGTCAGTTACACCGACGACCCGGATATTCAGTCCGGCAAGAAGTTCGTCGCCATCGGCGTGCAAACCGCCGCCGGAGTGCCCATGCAATGCGACGAGCCCGCCGATTTTCGCAGTTTCCGCATCGGTCTGTTCGGCCTCGAGAAACTGCATGATCCGGAGCGGACAGTGAGCAGCCTTGCCGCTGCGCTCGACGCGGTGAAGGGTTGAGGAGCGGCAAGCCCAGGGACTCTGGCCTCTGGCCCGCCTTCGCGTAGCGGAGAAGGAAGCGCCGGGCGATTGCAGGAACCGTCGCTGGAACGCTAGAAAAAGCAAAGGAGACAGGCATGGAAGAAGGTACGGTCGCGGCGGTCGAGAACGCCGCTGCGCAAGTTCTCGATTACGCCAAGGTCGACCAGTTGGTCGTTCTGGTGACGGAGCAGGGGGCATCGATCGGCATGAAAGTCATCGCCGCGGTCCTGATCTTCGTCGTCGGCCGCTGGCTCGCCAAAGTGGTGACCAATCTCGCGCGCAAGGCTTTCCAGAAGACGGGCATGGAGGATACGCTCGAGAAGTTCCTCTGCAACCTGCTCAGTGCCGTGCTGCTGGTGGTGGTGATCATCGCCGCCATCGGCGCCCTGGGTGTGCAGACGACCTCGCTGCTGGCCGTCCTTGGCGCTGCCGGACTGGCCATCGGCCTGGCCCTGCAGGGCTCGCTGTCCAACTTCGCGTCCGGCGTGCTGATCGTCGCCTTTCGCCCCTACAAGGTCGGCGACTTCATCGAAGCCGCCGGAGTCGCCGGGACGGTCAAGGAGGTGCAGATTCTCACGACCATCATCCACTCGCCTGACAACAAGAAGATCCTGGTGCCCAACAGCCAGATCATGGCCGGGACGATCATCAACTATTC
>LBIU01000563.1 GCA_000987445.1 Candidatus Accumulibacter adiacens
AATCCACTGTCAACCCCGGTCAAGCAGCCGCTCCGGCCGCTCGCGCCTGCCTCTGCGAACCATGCCCGACATGAAACATTTCCTCTCGCTTGTCATCCTCGCCACGGCTCTGTGCCTGGCGACGACGACCGGAGCACTGGCCGCCGCGGAGAAGGCCAGCCGGGGAACGCTACCCTCGCTATCCGTGACGGCAGGGGTTCTCGAGTCCAGGCTCAAGGAGTTTGAGAGCGCGGCCGGCGTACAAGCAGAGGTCAAGGCCCGGCTCGTCGCCCTCTACCGCCAGGCCTTGAGCCAGCTGGAGGAGGTGAGCGCGAACACGGCGCGGGCCTCCGCGTTCGAGGAAGCGACGCGAAGCGCACCGTTGGAGACGCAGACGATCCGCGACAAGATCGCGGCAAGCAAGCGCAGCGACCCGGAACAAGCGCTTGAGCTGGGCGTCGATGCGCCGCTCGAGCAGATCGAGCGGCAGCTCGAGAAGGCGCAGGTAGACCTGGCTGCGGTCAAAGCGCGTGGCGCTGACTTCGAGAGGCGCCTGAACTATCAGCACAACCGCCCGGCATCGATCAGCCAGCGCCTCGCCGAAGCGAGACAGCAGCAGGAGGAAATCGTCGCCCGGCTCGGCGCCCAACCTGCCGCCGGCGAAGGACCGGTGCTCAGTCAGGCTCGGCGCTGGGTTCTGGAAACCGGCTACGCGGCCTTGAGCACCGAGATCAAGATGCTCGATCAGGAGCTCCTCAGTCAGCGCATGCGCCTAGGTCTGCTCGAAGCCCAGCGGGATCAGGAAGTGGCCAGCGCGGAGTGGATTGACGCGCGCATCAAGCTGTTGGGGGAACTGGTCAACCGAAAGCGCCAGCTGGCAGCCGAAGAAGCGCGGCGCGAAGCGGAAGAAGCGCAGCGCGAGGCGCTTGGTTCCTTGCCGGTGATCGTCGATCTGGCCAGGCAGAACGCAGAAATTGCCGAAGAGCTGCACGCCATGGCTGTCCGCCTTGAAACGCTGGACCGCGAACAGGCGCAGGCAGAGCAACTCGCGGCACGGATCGCGGTCGGATTCACGGATGCGACGAGCACGCTGGAAGCAGGCGGGCTGACCGAGGGACTGGGCCAGATCCTGGTCAAGGAGCGCAGCTTGCTGCCTGACTTCAAGATCTATTCGCGCAAGGCAAGCGCGCGCAAGCGGGAGATCGCCGAAGTCGGCGTGCGGCGCCTGCGCCATGGTGCCGAAGCGCGACAGATCGCCGATATCAAGCACGCCGTCAAGCAACTCATCGCGCAGTTGGACGTCGAGAATACGCCCCTCTTGCGTGAGCAACTCGGCGAACTTCTGGCGAAGCGGCGTGCGCTGCTGGAAAAGGCCCAGCA
>LBIU01000564.1 GCA_000987445.1 Candidatus Accumulibacter adiacens
ACGTCGGTGGTGTTGTTCCTGCCGGCGCTGGTGTTCACCTGGTATGTCGCCGGCACCACCGACTTCACCCCGGGCGGCATTCTGCAGGGTCGCCTCTCGGATTTCGCGATCGGCGCCCTGCTGGCGCTGTACATGTTCGGCATCGGCAAGGCGGCGCTGATGCCTTTCCACCGCTGGTTGCCAGCGGCCATGGTTGCGCCGACGCCGGTCTCGGCCCTGCTGCATGCGGTGGCAGTGGTCAAGGCGGGCGTGTTCAGCGTCGTCAAGATCATCATCTACATCTTCGGCGCCGAGACGCTGGACGCGCAAGGCGGCGCGGACTGGCTGACGGCAATCGCCGGCTTCACCATCATCGCCGCGTCGATCGTCGCCCTGCGCGCCGACAACCTGAAACGCCGACTGGCCTACTCGACGGTCAGCCAACTGTCCTACGTCATCCTGGCGGTCGCACTGCTCACCCCGTACTCGATTGCCGCGGCGATCCTGCATATTGCCGCGCACGCGGTCGGCAAGATCACCCTCTTCTTCGCCGCCGGCGCGATCTATACCGCGGCGCACAAGACCGAAATCAGCCAGCTAGACGGCATCGGGCGGCGCATGCCCTGGACGATGGGGGCGTTCGCCATCGGCGCGGTATCGATGATCGGCCTGCCCCCGGCGGCCGGTTTCATCTCCAAGTGGTACCTGCTGTCAGGGGCCATGGGTGCCGAGCAATGGGCCATCGTGGCGGTGCTTCTGGCCAGCACGCTGCTCAATGCCGGCTATTTCATGCCCATCGTCTATCGTGCCTTCTTTCGCCCGCCGGTCGACGACGGACACGACCACCCGCACGGCGAGGCACCATTGCCGATGGTCGTCGCCTTGTCGCTGACCGCCGCCGGCACCCTGGCGCTGTTCTTCTTTCCGGACGTGCCCCTGGCGCTGGCGCGACAAATTCTCGGAGGCTGAAAGTGACAGAGAACACGGAAAAGCACTGGCTGGTACGCCCGAAAACGATCACCCTGCTGTGGCGCGTGTTCATCGCCATCCTGGCGGCGACGGTCCTTGGCGAGCTGTTGGTGCATCTGCATCCGCACTTCGGCTTCGACGGCTGGTTCGGCTTTCACGCCTGGTACGGTTTCATGACCTGCGCCGCAATGATTTTCTTTGCCAAGGGCCTGGCCCTCCTGATCAAGCGGCCGGATACCTATTACGGTGACGACCAATGATCCTGCACCCCGCGCTGATACTCGTCCTCGGCGCTCTCGCCCTGCCCTGGCTGCCAAACCGCGGCGCCCGGCAGGCGCTCTCGCTGGCCCTGCCGCTGGCAGCGCTATGGGCGGTCTGGCAGGTGCCGGACGGCAGCGCGTGGCAATTGCATTTCCTTGACTACCAACTGACGCCGCTGGCCGGCGACAAACTGACCCGCCTCTTCGCGACGATCTTCGCGCTGATGGCCGCCGGTGGCGCACTTTTCGCGCTGCGCCAGGAGAGCCGGGTGGAAGTGCCGGCGGCGCTGTTCTACGCCGGATCGGCGATGGGCGTCGCCTTCGCCGGCGACCTGATCACGGTGTTCATCTTCTGGGAGCTGATGGCCATCGGCTCGACGCTGGTCATCTGGAGTGCCGGCAGCCGTTCCTCCTACGCGGCCAGCATGCGCTACCTTGCCATCCACCTGCTCGGCGGCGTGGTGCTGATGGCCGGCATTGCCGGTCATGTGGCCGCCACCGGTTCGGTGGCCTTCGCTCCGATGACGCCCGATTCCTGGGCCACCTGGCTGATCTTGGCCGGCTTCCTGATCAATGCCGGCGCGCCGCCGCTTTCCGCCTGGCTGCCCGACGCCTATCCGGAAGCCTCGTGGAGCGGTACCGTCTTCCTTTCAGCGTTCACTACCAAGACGGCGGTGTACGTCTTGCTGCGCGGCTTTCCGGGGACCGAAGTGCTGATCTGGATCGGCATGTTCATGATCTTCTACGGCATCGTCTATGCGCTGCTCGAGAACGACATGCGCCGCATTCTTGCCTACTCGATCGTGAACCAGGTCGGTTTCATGGTCGTCGGCATCGGCATCGGCAGCGAGATGGCGCTCAACGGCGCGGCCGCACATGCCTTCGCGCACATCATCTACAAGGCACTGCT
>LBIU01000565.1 GCA_000987445.1 Candidatus Accumulibacter adiacens
GGCAGCTGCCACTCGGCGATGACCTCGGCCAGTTCGTTGAACGCCGGCCGAAGGGGCGCTTCGCCGCGTTCGATACGTTCGATTTCATGGCCATAGTCGGCGAGGCCCTGCAGACGGTCCACGTCGCTGGCCTCCCCTTCGTCGGCAATGTCATCGGCGCTGCGCGCAAAGCGGTAGATGGCCTCGATCGGCCGGCGCAGGCGCCGCGGCAGCAGGAGCGAAGCAACAGGGAAGTTCTCGTAGTGATCGACAGGCATCGGTGGCGGCTGGGGGAGGGCGATTGCGGCGACGTGCTCAGGGCAAGAGGGGTTCTCTCAGGCAAGGCGCAGGGCAGCGAGCGCTGACTCACTTTCCCGAACATCGGCTCAGGACGCCAGTATAGATCGGGGATGGACAGCAATAATGGCGAATGCCTGTCGTCACCTACAGCGTATAAGGTCGATGCAGCCATTTTCGGACGACCTCGATGTCGCGTTGTGGCAGGTAGGCGAAGCCGCTCTGCGCGTCCTCGACGATGCTCGCAGCGACCCAGTGGGGCACCGCTTTGCCGGTGAGCATCAGGAAGTACCAGGCCATCGGGTATCCCGCCTGGTGATCGAAATGGGCGAGATCCTCGTTCAACTGCAGGCCGTGCGTGCCAACGTCGGAGTCGAACTCCGGCGGCTCTCCGGCCTGTGTGGCGATTGCCTGGGCGCAGAAAACGGCCTGCCGGTAGCGGTCGAGATGTTCGCGCGTGGCGATCACCCAGTGGTTGCAATAGGCGCTGGTGTTGCCGGCGCTGCTTCGTGACCAGTCGTCGAGCATGCGGTGGATGGGTGCCGGCTCGGGCTTTTGGGCCAGCATGCGACAGAGATGGGCACCAATGTGCTGCAGGCGCCGAAACGCGTAGAACGGCAGGCCCAGAGCCAGGGGGTTGTCGGCGCCAGTGCGCGGGTCGAGCAGCTCGTCGAGCGTCTCGGGGTGGTCGGCAAACAGCGGATGTGCGCGCATTTCCTGGAGGTCCTCGATTTCCAATTGCAGAAAATCTGCACTGCCGGTGCCGGCCGCGGCTACCAGATAATGGGTCTGGCCGACCAGGCGGGTGGCGTAGAGCCGTCGATCGGAAAACTCGTCGCGCAACCGGGCGAGATCTCCGCCGCTAGCAGCGAGGTTTTTTTCGGCCCAGTCGCCGAGATTGTCGGACAGCCGCTGCCCGTGCTCGTCGACGATTCCGCCCAGGCGATACCAGCCGCCGCGGCTCATCGCATGGCGGAATTTCCACTCCGGCAGGGCCTGGCTCAAGGCCTTCACCAGGGCGCCTGGGCCGCCGCTGACCGGCACCCTGAGGCAGCTTTCGACGATCGGCGGGGCGAGCGACTTGCAATGTTCCAACCAGGCCAGTGCTTCTTTCATCGGGGATTCTCGGGATCATTGATCGGCGTCCAGCGCCGCTTCGAAGCCGGCCAGCGAAGACGCGGGAACGCCCATGATCCGCGCCAGCCAGGGCGGTGGGCTGGCGAGGCGCTGCTGCAGCTCGGCGAGCAATGCACGCGCACCGCAGCCGGTCGTCAGCTTGATCGGGTGGATTCCGGCGCGTACCACCTTGGCGGCGGCCGGGCCGCCGATCGATTGCACATAGACAATCTGGCAATCATCGATCAGCGCGGCGCGCGCGTCGTTGCGGTCTGCGGCGGCGTCCGCTTCAACAGTGGTGCGCGCGGCAATCAGCTTGATCGCCTCGGGAGCCAGCTGATAGATCAGGAAGCGCTCACACGAACCGAAGTGGCCGTCGAGGTTCTCGCCGCGATTGGCGGCGACGGCGACGCGGATCGAGCCCGGCATTTCGCCGTCGCGGTAGGGATCGAGCAACGGAAAGTCCTGATTGCCGATGCCTTCACCCCAGAGCAGGCGAATGGCCTGCTTCAAGGCGTCGGCAGCGACGCCGACATGACACGCCTGCTCGGCGAAGTCACCGGCGAGAATGACGCGCAGGTCTTCGACACTCAGCGTCGCGAGCTTGGCTTCGGTGAGCGGTGCTTCGAGCCGCGCGATCAAGGCGCCGGCCAGGGCGCGCACCTCGAGACCATTGAGGGCGCGGGCCGCCAGCGCGATGCGCAGTGCGGCTTCGCGGGAAGCGACAGGGCTATCAGGCATGAGGTTCTCCGGGCAGGTGGTGGCTGGTTCTGGAGTGGCGGCAGCGCCTGTCGTCGCCGCGCGGACGGCAACGCGAGGGTGCGCCGCCGCTTCTCAGGCGTAGCTGATACAGCCCGCCGGGCAGATGTCGACACACAGGGGGGTGTCGTTGTGGCCGTCGCATTCCGTACAGGTGCCGGCGTCGATCTTGTAGAAGATTTTGCCGGCGCTGATCGATTTGGTCGGACAGACCGGTTTGCAGTCGCCACAGGCGGTGCACATGTCCGAGTCGATTGTCATTGCCATGATGGTTCTCCTTGCTTGTTGGCCGATACGCAAAATGTGTCTGCCGGTCCCTAGTCCTCCGCGGCGCCAAGGCGCCTGGCACGCAGGGAAATCGGCAGGCGCGGCGGTTTGGCGATGGGGTCGATGTAATAGGCGCCGCCGTTATCCAGTTTCAGCTCGCCTCCCCATTTCGCCGTGCTGTCGAATTCGATCGACTCGATCGATGCTTCGAGGTCGCGCTTCGGGAGGTAAAACACCAGCCCGCCGCTGTCGGCTTGCCGGATCATGATGTTGGCCATTTCCGTAACACTCCTGCTGGACCGGCGGGGAACAGACCCCACCGGCGGTGCGCATCAGCGCACCAGGTCAAAGTTGTAGTCGGTGGTGCCCATGCCGATGGTCTCCCTGTCGAGTTGCTCGAGGACGGCGTTGGTCAGCTGGGTGACGATGGACATCATCCCTTCGTAGCCCAGGGTGGTCTGACGGTGCAGATGATGGCGGTCGAAGATCGGGAAACCGAGGCGGATCAGCGGCACTTCGAAGGCCTTGCCCTTGTACAGCGTGTCGCGCTGAATGAACTTGCCGTAGGAGTTGCCGATCAGGAAGTCCGGCTGCTCGGTGAAGCACAGGCTGCGCAGGTGCCAGAGGTCCTTGCCGACGTAGACCTTGCCGTTGCTTCCGAACGGGCTAGATGCCAGCAGAGCCTCGGCGGCCTTGCCCCAGCGCTTGTTGGCGTTGTTGCAGAGGACGTGCGTCGGTTCGGCACCGCACTCGAGCAGAATCTTGACCAACCCGAGGACGAAGTCCGGGTCGCCGTAGAGCGCGAACTTCTTGCCGTGCAGCCAGGCATGGCTGTCGCTGATCAGATCGACGCAGCGCCCGCGTTCCCTGACCAGGGAATCGGGGATTTCCTTGCCGCTTACTTCGGCAACTTTCATCAGGAACTCGTCGGTCCAGTCCACCCCCATCGGGATATGCAGTTTCGGGATCTCGTGGTTCCAGGTGCCCTCGATGAACTTGCGGGTCTTTTCCAGATGCGCGGGTTGCAGGAGCAGGGTCGTCAGAGCATTCGGCGCGTCCTTGACCTCGTCCATCGTCGTGCCGCCGGCGTACATCTGGAATTCGCCGTCGGCAGGCGTATCGAAGACGTCGCTGGGGTCGCAGAGCAGGCTGCAGCCGACGTCCATCTCGGCAAGCATGCGCTTGATGACGCGGTAGTTCCCTAGGTAGGTCTCGAAGCCGGGAACGACGTTGATCTTGCCGTTGGAAGCGAGCTCTTTTCCTTCCATGTCGTTCAGCGTCAGGTAGCGGATGATGCCTTCGAACATGTTGTCCCAGCCGGTGGTGTGCGAGCCGACGAAGGAGGGCGTGTGCGCGAAGGGCACCGGATAGTCCTGCGGAATGTGGCCTTCCTTCTTGGTGTTGTTGATGAAGGCGTTGAGATCGTCACCAATGACTTCCGCCATGCAGGTGGTAGACACCGCGATCATGTCCGGCTTGTACAGGGCCCTGGCATTGGCCAGGCCGTCGTACATGTTCTTCTGCCCGCCGAACACTGCCGCATCCTCGGACATCGAGTCGGAGACGCAGGAACTCGGTTCCTTGAAGTGACGGTTGAAGTAGGTGCGAAAGTACGCCACGCAGCCTTGTGAACCATGCACGTAGGGCAGCGTTTTGTGAAACCCGGAGGCGCAGAGCACCGCGCCCAGCGGCTGGCAGGCCTTGGCAGGATCGACGGTCAGTGCCTGACGGGCGAAGTTGAGGTCCTGATACTCCTGGGTGGTGGTCCACATGAAAGTCTCGTAGACCTTCTCCGGCGAGTGCACCTCCTCGAACTGCGTCCGCTTGTCGCCGAGCGACCTGGCGTAGTCGTCATCGCCGAACAGCGGGTAACAGGGTTTGATCTTGTCAGTGATTTGCATGGCTATCTCCTCGCCGGTGCCGCTCATCCGCAGACACTGGCGCGTGCTTCAAAAGGGGTGCCGCAGGCCTGCCCGGACTCCGTCGTCCCCGCCTCGGGCCGCCGCGCCGAGAGGAAGCGGCACGGCAGGCTGCTGGCGGCGTTGGCGCATGCTGCACATGCCGCGACCGCGGGAACGACGGAGTGGGCAGGTTCGGGGGCGTGTATCAGGCAGCCTCTTGCGGCTCCTGTGTCGCTTCGGGAACGGACTTCTTCCAGGGGGGTACGAACTTGCTCCATACCGGGCTGGACAGGGCGATGTCCATGTCGCGGGCGAAGATCGCGAAGCCGTCGTAGCCGTGATAGGGTCCGGAGTAGTCCCAGGAGTGCATCTGGCGAAACGGAATCCCCATTTTCTGGAAGATGTACTTTTCCTTGATCCCCGAGCCGACCATGTCCGGTTTGATGCGCTTGACGAACTGCTCCAGTTCGAAGCCGTTGGCGTCGTCGTAGATCAGGGTGGCGTTGCCCATTTCCTTGATTGAGCGGTCATAGTCGTCGTTGTGGCCGAATTCGTAACCGGCGCCGACCACTTCCATGCCCAGGTCTTCGTAGGCGCCAATGATGTGTCGCGGGCGTAGACCGCCGACGTAGAGCATCACCTTCTTGCCCTGCAGGCGTGGTCTGTACTTGCCGATGATGGCGTCCATCATCGGCTGGTAGCGCGCAATCACCGCTTCGCACTTCTCCTTGATCGAATCGTCGAAGAAGCCGGCAATCCTGCGCAGCGACTCGATGATCTTGGTCGGGCCGAAGAAGTTGTACTCCATCCACGGGATACCGTACTTCTCTTCCATGTGCCGGCTGATGTAGTTCATCGAGCGGTAGCAGTGCAGCAGGTTGAGCTTGACCTTGGGGGTGTTCATCATCTCGGCCAGGGTGCCGTCGCCGGACCACTGGGCAACGACGCGCAGGCCCATTTCCTCGAGCAGGATGCGGCTGGCCCAGGCGTCGCCGCCGATGTTGTAGTCGCCGATGATCGCCACGTCGTAGGGCGTCGCCGCGAAGGGCTGACCGTCGCGCTTGCCCATCACCCAGTCGCGGATGGTGTCGTTGGCGATGTGGTGGCCGAGCGACTGCGAAACGCCCCGGAAGCCCTCGCAGCGGACGGGGACGATCGGCTTGCCGGTGGCCGCGGATGCCTTCTTGGCGACCGACTCGATGTCGTCGCCGATCAGGCCGATCGGGCATTCGGACTGCACCGAACTTCCCTTGCTGAGCGGGAACAGCGTCTCGATTTCCGCGAGCAGCTTGGCCAGCTTCTTGTCGCCGCCGAAGACGATGTCCTTTTCCTGAAAATCGGAAGTGAAGTTCATCGTCCCGAAGGTGTCCACCCCGGTGGTGCCGACGTAGTAGTTGCGGCGACCGGCGCGCGAGTACTGGCCGCAGCCGATCGGGCCGTGCGAAACGTGAATCATGTCCTTGATCGGGCCCCAGACGACGCCCTTCGAGCCGGCGTAGGCGCAGCCGCGAACGGTCATCACGCCGGGCAGAGTCTTGCGGTTGGCGGTGATGCACTTCTTTGACTGTTCGATCGATTGATCGTTGACCGCCAGATGCTTGGCACGGTCCTTTCTGGCTTTTTCCGGATAAACCTCGAGCACCTCGGCAATCAGGGCTTCGGTTTCTTCGCGAGACAGTGTGCTCATTTCTTCCTCCTGACGCCGCCACCAATCCGTGGCCGACGTTCTGGTTGAGGGGGCGAGCCTGCGCAGCGAGCCCGCAGTGTGTTGCCTGCGTGCTGTCGCTCAGGCCGCTTCGGCGGCCAGCTCGGCAGCGGTCTTGCCGATGATCGTCTGATCCTCGACGCTCATGATCCCGAACTCCATCAGCAATTCCTCCAGCTG
>LBIU01000566.1 GCA_000987445.1 Candidatus Accumulibacter adiacens
CGGCGATGCGCTGCAACGCTTGCTCGATGTCGCTTGGCACCTGCACGGTCAAGGCTTCCGATCGCCAGCGATGTCGGCCGGTGCTCAGCGGCCTTACCGTCGGCAGCGCGTGCGGCGCCGCCAGTTCGACGAGCAGCACCTGGCCGGACTGGTTGGCCCGGAAGCGATCGGTTTCCGGTGTGCCGCTGTACCAGGTTCGGGCGTCTACCTGCCGGGTGCCGTGCCAGTCGCCAAGCGCCAGATAGTCGAGCCCCGCCTGTTCGGCGCGGCCGGCGGCGATGGGGTTGGCCGAGTCGATGGCCTCGGCGAGGATGCCCTGGACGCTGCCATGCGCCAGGCCGACACGCCGCATGCCCGGCGGCGTTTCGGCGCTGGCGAACCACTCGCTGAGATCGTTGAAGGTGTTGCGCTGAGTCAGCGGCGCCGGCAGGATCGCGACGCCGAGCGCTTCCAGGAGCAGGGGCTTGGGCGCCAGGCACAGCGAGACGTTATCGGGAATCGCGTGCAGGCGTGCGGCGCGGGTCCACACCGATTCGGAGAGCGCCGCGTCATGGTTTCCCGGCAGCATCACCCAGTGGCCGGAAAAGCCGGCCAGGGCGTTGAACAGTCGGTGGATGGTCCGCTCGGCAACGCCCTGCGCGTCGAAAACATCGCCGGCGACAAGCACCAGGTCCACAGCCTGTTCGCTGGCCAGTGCAGCCAGGCGCTCGACAGCCTTGAAGCGCGCCTCGGCGAGCAAGGCCGCCCGGTCGGGTTCAAACTGTCCGAAGAGCTTGCCGATCTGCCAGTCGGCGGTGTGCAATAGTCTGACGGTCATCGCTTGCTTCCGAGGCCAGGGCGGGCGAGCAAGACCTCAGGGGCTCGGTCGGCGAAAGTCATTGTCGATCCAGGCGCTGGCGCTGCTCATGTTGAGCTTGAAGCCTGGCGAAACCCGGACCTGCGCCAGTTGTTCGCCGAAATCGTCACAGGCGCCGAGCAGGGCATGCGGATCGTATTCGTCGGGAACGATGTCCAGCGTCACCTTGATCCGCCCGGAAGGCGCGTCCACGGTGACGCTCTTGTGATATTGCGCGTAGAGCTGCTGTTCGTGGCGGCGCAGGACTTCCGAGGCCGTTTTCACGAGGGTGTTGAACGCCGAAACGTCGAGCGGCTTGGGATTCTTCTTGTCGCGACCCATGGTCCACGGGCCGACCAGGGCGGGCTCGGCTTCACCGTCCTTGATCATTTCCACGGCCCATCCCTCGCCGTCTTCATTCTTGATGACGCGGGCGGTCCAGCCGTGATTGATCCACAGGCGCGGCTCATTCACATTCGCCGCCCCCGGCAGCTCGGCTTCGCCCTCTTCGTTGGCTTCGTTGGCTTGGTTTGCTGTCATGGCTCAATTCTATCCCGCGCCGGCCGTGCGCTGCGACGCCTGCTGTGCAAGGCAATGGCTCTGGCGTGGCGCGGCTGGGGGATCCTACTTCTTGGCGTCCTTTTCCGGCGTGGCGGCGCCGCTGCTCTTGGCGTCCTGCTCGGCGGCACTGGCGGCACTCGGCTGGTCGCCGAGGACGCTCTTGAGTGGGCAGACCTTGAATGCTGGGCACTTCTGGCAACCCGCGACGATGGCAATCGGGCAAACGGTCATGGTCCTTCCTTTCGACGGTGGAGAAAGCAGGCAGTATGAACGCGATGGCTGGGCGAAAGTAGTATGCGCGGTCTAAAGGCCATGACCTGTCGAGATATCCCGGTCAATGCCGCTCATGGC
>LBIU01000567.1 GCA_000987445.1 Candidatus Accumulibacter adiacens
ACGGCCTGGTAGTAATTGCCGGCATTGAAAGCCGCGAAATCGAATTCCTCCGGTGCCTCGGCGCTCCACAGTCTGAGCCGGTTCGGAGTATTGACGCCATAGCCGAGGACCGGCATGTCCCAGGCCGTACCACGCACCACCTTTGCGGGAATCCACTGCACGCGCAGGCGGCGGCTCGCCGACGCCTCGTACTGGTGTTCGGTATGACCGCCGATCTTGATATCGAAGGCGACATTCGGTCGATGGATGAGCCACGGACTTCCCGAACGCAACCACTTGTCGGTCACTTCGGCCTGCCAGCCGTCACGAATGACCTGCGTAAAGATGCCGAATTCGTAGCGAATGCCGTAGCCGATGGCTGGAATCTCGAGTGTCGCCAGCGAGTCGAGGTAACAGGCGGCGAGACGACCAAGACCGCCGTTGCCGAGGCCGGGCTCCTCTTCCTGATCGAGGAGCATCTCCAGATCGAGCCCAAGCTCCGCCATCGCCTGCCGGGCGTTGTCGAAAATGCCGAGATTGATCAGATTGTTGCCCAGTTGCGGACCGATCAGGAACTCGGCCGACAGGTAGCAGACCGTGCGGCTGCCCCGGTTGCGGTAGGTGCGTGCCGTTTGCACCCAGCGTTGCAGCAGGCGATCGCGCACCGTCAGTGCAAGTGCCTGAAAGCAGTCGCGCCGGGTCGCCACCTCGGGAAAGCGCGCCTGCGAGTAAACCAGCCTGTCCAGGAACGCGCGCTTGAGCGCGTCCACCCCGAGCCCCATGCGCTCATCATCTTTTCCGACCAACGGCGCGCCTGCCTGCGCCGCCCGCGACCCGCTCGGTGCTTGCTTCTTCTGAATCATGTCCATACCCCTCGATAACTCTCATTGATTGCGAACGATTACGCATGTAGCGTCGTTTTTGCTGCCTTACAAGGCACGTCAGCGGCGAGTCTAAAGCATAGAGCCCATCCGTGCCTACCGCAGGGCGTGAGGTTTCTTTGCCGGCCCCGGGCGGCGCCCATGGGGACGGCAGAGAGAGCCGCGCCCCAGTCCTCCATTACGCCATTTGATTGCAGTAACAATACGTTGAATCGAAGCAAGAGCAGTCTTCGCAAACGTCCGTGAGGGCAGCGAGCGGCGCGCTCGCCTTGGAAGTTCAAAGCCAGACGAAGCGGCGCATTCAAGACGCGCGACGCCAGTTGCCGACGACCAAACACGATGTTGCCGACGACGGATGGTGCTAGGATTCACGGGCAGGAAGTCAGGTGGGCAGAAATGCCGCCGGTGGCGCGTCGTCGATGCGCCGTGTTCGACCCGTATCACCCCACGCGAGGACAACACATGACTCTGAAAATCGAGAATCACCAACTGGTCGGCGACCTGGTCAGCCATCGCAGCACGCCCAACCATGGCGGCATAATGGCCCCTGGCTATCTGATCTTTCACTACACCGCCGGCCGCTCGGTCGCGGGTTCGGTGCAGTCGCTGTGCACCCGCAAGCCGCGCGGGAACGCTTCCGCGCATGTAGTGCTCGGGCGCGACGGCGAGATCGTCCAGCTGGCCCCCTTCAACGTCGTCACCTGGCACGCGGGGGTCAGCCAGTGGGCCGGGCTGGTGGGCCTCAACTCCCACTCCATCGGCATCGAAATGGACAATGCCGGCCTGCTCAAGAAGGTCGGCAACCAATACCAGGCCTGGTTCGCCAAAGCCTATCCCGAAGACGAGGTAACCTTCGCCGCGCATCGCAATGGCGGCCCGGTGTCGCCCTGGCACGCGTACACCGAAGCGCAGATCGAACGTGCGATCGAGCTCGCCGAGCTGCTCGTCGAGCACTATGATCTGCAGGATGTGCTCGGGCACGAGGACATCGCCCCCGGGCGCAAGATCGACCCGGGTCCGGCCTTCCCGCTGGCCGCCGTCCGTAGCCGGGTCATTGGTCGCGAGCAAGACGAACCGGCACGCTACGTGGTCACCGCCAGCAGCCTCAACATCCGCAAAGGGCCCGACGCCAGTTTCGAACGCGTCGCGGCAGCGCTGAAGAACGGCACCGAAGTCCTGCTCCTCGAAGCGCGCGACCGCTGGAGTCTGGTCGAAGTCATCGCCGACCCGGAGATCGAGGGTTGGGTCAGCAATGCCTACATCACGGCCCGCAGTGGCCGAGGCCTCGCCACGCCGAGATTCACCGTCGCCGGCCCGGCGTCAACCGACCCGACCTTTGCCTCCAGCAAGCTGAAGAAAGGCGGCAAGGGCAAGAAAGCGCGCAAGCACGGCCTGTGAGTCGGCCTCTCGCCGCGGGCGGTCCCCCCGACTCGCCTGCCGCTTCCCTGAGCGACAAAAGGTAGCCACAATCCGATGGCGCAACTGTTCATCAGCTACCGTTCGTCCGACGGCAGAGACAAAGCGACCGCGCTGGCACGCGAACTCGGCGCCCTGTACGGTGACCAGCAGGTCTTCCTCGACAAGGATGACCTGCGCGCCGGTGTCCGCTGGCGCGACGAGATCGCAAGCACACTCAAGCAACAGCCGGTACTCCTGCTGCTGCTCACCCCGCATCTGCTGGCCGCCAGCGACGATCGCGGCCACCTGCGCATCAACGATGCCGCTGACCCGGTGCGGCGCGAAGTCACCGACGCCCTGGCGGGTGGTGCGCATCTCATCCCGCTGCTTTGCGACGGCGTAACGGCACCGCCGCCAGCCGACCTGCCGCCGCCGTTCAACCGTCTCGGCGAGTTCACCTGGCGCCCGCTGCGCGCCTACGACTGGGAGCACGACGTCCGGCGACTGGTAGACGATCTGCAGGCGCTTGGCATTGCCCCGGCGGCGCCACTTACGGCGTCCGCGCCAGCCACGGCGCAGCGAAGCGTCGGTTGGACACGCCGACGCTGGCTGGTTGCGGCGATAGCAGCGATACTCGCTCTCGGCGTCGGCGGGTACGCGCTGCGACTCGCAAGCGTTCCTTCCGCCACTGACGTCAGCGGTTCCTGGTCGGCGACCTTGTCGCCCGACGAGACCCTATCCCTGTCGCTGCGACAAACAGGCGAGCAGGTCGAGCTCAACAGTCAGCCCGTGCCTATCAGCCAGAATGCCGACTGGGCCGAATACCGCAGCTTCTGGCGCGAGCGCTTCGGCAGCGAACTCGACACCGTCACGTACCGCGGCAAGGGCTCCGCGAGCGCCCACCCTGGAGCGCCACTGGTCGTCGATATCGCTCTGCAGATTGTCAGCACGCCCGGCGATGTGCTGGTCGATACCGGAAACCTGCACGCCACTATCGCTGCCGACGGCGCCACCATGGCCGGGGCGGTGTGGCTGAACGGCAAACAGCTCGAACGTCCGCTTCGTCTGGCGCGCGTGCCGGGCGCGAAGTAAGCGGACGACTCGCCTTCAA
>LBIU01000568.1 GCA_000987445.1 Candidatus Accumulibacter adiacens
ACAATGGCCACCGTTTCCCCCGCCGCGACGGCGAACGAAATCTCGTGCAAAATGGTCAACGGCTGGCCGCCGCTATCGACCCGTTTGGCCAGATCGCGAACCTCGATCACTCTTGCTGCTGCGTCTCCACCTAGCACACGACTATGCTCCGTTTCCCGATATTTGGCTCCCTGCTGCTCGCCGGACTGCTGCTGCTTGCCCCGGCAGCACAGGCGGCGCGCACCATACTGGTCTTTGGCGATTCGCTTTCCGCGGGCTACGGTATCCGCCAGGATGCGTCCTGGCCAGCCTTGCTGGCCAAGCGCCTGCAGGAGAAAAAGCTCGATTATAGCGTCGTCAATGCCAGCATCTCTGGAGAAACATCCGCCGGAGGCCGCACACGCATCGCCGAGGCGCTGAACAAGTACTCGCCGCAGGTGGTAATCATTGCTCTCGGCGCCAACGACGGCTTGCGTGGCCTGCCGCTGGCACAGCTGCGTGCGAACCTCAGCGCCATGGTCGGCAGCGCCCAGAAGAACAAGGCGCAGGTGCTCCTCGTCGGGCAACGCATCCCGCCCAACTATGGTGCTTACGCCACTGCGTTCGAGAAGACTTTCGGCGCCGTTGCGAAAGCCCACCAGGCCGCGCTGGTGGACTTTCTGCTGGCCGGGGTGGCAACCAAGCCACAGCTGTTTCAGGCCGACAATCTGCATCCGACGGCTGCCGCACAGCCTCTGCTGCTCGACAACGTCTGGCAAGGACTGGCGCCACTGCTAGAATAGCGGGTTGTCAGCCAAACGCTAAGGACTCGCAGCGCATGCACGCAGCCGTATGAAACGCGATATCGCAACCCTTGAGCAGCTCAGCGAGCTTTCTTCCTTTGACCAGATCATCGACGTTCGCTCGCCGGGCGAGTTTGCCGAAGACCACATCCCGGGCTCGATCAACTGTCCGGTACTCGACAACCGGCAGCGTATCGAAATCGGCACCCTCTACAAGCAGGCGTCTCCGTTCGAGGCCAAAAAACTTGGCGCCGCCTACGTGTCCACCAACATCGCCAGGCATTTGCAGGCGCTGTTCCTCGACCGCCCGAAGAACTGGCGCCCGCTGATCGTCTGCTGGCGTGGCGGCCAGCGCAGCGGCGCCATGACCCACGTTTTCCGGCGTATCGGCTGGGACGCGTACCAGTTGGAAGGGGGCTACAAGGCCTATCGCCGGCTGGTCGTCGAAGAACTCGCCGAACGACCGCGAAAGCTGCAGTTCAAGGTCCTCTGCGGCGCCACCGGCAGTGCCAAGAGCCGCATTCTGCAGGCCATTGGCCGGCGCGGCGAGCAGGTTCTCGATCTTGAGGAACTCGCCTGCCACAAGGGTTCGGTGCTCGGTGTCCTGCCCGACTCGGCGCAACCGTCGCAGAAGATGTTCGAGTCACGACTGCTTACCGCACTGCGGGCGCTCGACGCCGACCAGCCGGTCTATGTCGAAGCCGAGAGCCGCAAGATCGGTTCGCTGCAAGTGCCGGCGGCGCTGATCGAAACGATGCGCGGCGGCGAATGCGTCACGATCGAGGCGTCTTTCGCTGCCCGGGTCGATTTTCTCTTGCGCGACTACGACTATTTCTTGCTTGCACCCGAGCAACTGAATGCCTGCCTGCACCCCTTGCGCAAGCTGCAAAGCGCGGAAACCCTGCTGCGCTGGCAGAGCTACGTGCGCGACGCGCAGTGGCGAGCACTGGTCAGCGAACTCCTCGAACTGCACTATGACCCGCTCTACAGTCGCTCGCAAACGCGCAACTACGGTGGCTTCGCGACGCCGGAGCTGTTCACCAGCGACGACCTGACGCCCGCCGGCGTCGAGGCCCTGGCACTGCGCGTTTGCGGCGGATAGTTGCCTAGTCGGATGGTCGTACCATCCACGGGAGTCGCTCAAAGCAAAGCCGCAATCGCCCCACGGGCAGCGCACAGGCGCTGCACCATCGCCGGCTTCGGCGTATCGACCTGACCTTCCTCGAAGGCCACCACCTGCCAGCCGCGCTGGCGCACCCAGCCGAGCGTCTCCTGCGAGCGCAGCAGGAATTCCGGATTCGACGGCTTGCCGTGGCGCGCATTGCCGACCATGAAGGTTTCGTAGAGCAGGACCCCGGGTTCGGCGAGGCAGGCCAGGAGTTCGTCGATGCGCGGGCGATACAGGTAATTGCTGACCACGATCCCCGAGAACAGGCGGCCGTGGTAGGGCCAACTGCCGTCTTCAAGGTCGGCCTGGCGCGGCGTCACGCGCCCGAGACCCTGCAGCGATGCAAGCGCCAGGGGACTGCGATCGACCGCCTCGACGCGGTAACCGAGGCTGGCCAGCAAACGCGCATGGCGGCCACTCCCACAGGCCAGATCGAGCACCTCGCCGTGCTCGGGGATCAGGCGCGCAAAACGGCACACCCAGGCCGACGGGGGCGATTGATCAGGAGAAGCTGCCATGCGCGGTCTTCCTTCCTTTATCATTAGGCAAACCTTTCGGAGAGCACAGCATGGCACAAGAGAAAGCGCCCGTGGTCGTCAAAGAGAACGGGCGGGGGCCCTACCAACAAACGGTTCATGCCGGCAAGCACAGGCTGATTGCCGACGAACCGCCGGCCATGGGCGGCGAAGATGCCGGCCCCGGACCCATGGACTTCCTGCTCGCCGGCCTCGGTGCCTGCACCTCGATCACCCTGCGCATGTATGCCGAACGCAAGGATTGGCCGCTGACCGGGGTCAGCGTCGCGCTGAACCACGACCGGGTCGCGCTTGACGGCGACCGCGGCACGGTCGATCGCATCGCCCGCGTGATCACCCTCGAAGGCGAGTTGACTGCGGAGCAGCGGCAGCGACTGCTGGCCATTGCCAACAAGTGCCCGATGCACCGGACCCTGCAATCCAACACCCGCATCGACAGCCGGCTCAGCGACTTCTGCGCGGCAGCGACCGCTGCCTAGGCCGAGCCCCATGGCAGACCGACATCGGGCGGCGCAACGACAGTGCCCAGCGCGCCTCGGCGCTTGTCCACAGCCTGCTCAAGGCGTGACAAATGTCGCACCCCGGGTCAGGGAGAGGGTCATATTTCGGGACTCCGCGAGCCATCTGTGGTAAATTGATGCGGTGCAACATCAACCTGTACCGCGCCTCTCGAACACGAGGTGAAAGTCTCCAATGCTAGAACATCACTACCTCACCACACTGTTTGAACCGAAGTCTGTCGCGGTAATCGGCGCCTCCGACCGAGAGAACTCGGTCGGCAACGTGCTCTTCAAGAACATCCTCGATTCCGGCTACAAGGGTCGTCTGTATCCGATCAACACGGGGCACGACACTGTCCAGGGCGTGCCGGCGTACCAGTCCATCGAAGAGATCAGCGCCCGCGTCGAGCTGGCGGTCATCGTCACCCGCCCGCAGACGGTGCCGAAAATCGTCGAGCAATGCGGCCGCAGCGGCGTCAAGAACGCCATCGTCATCTCGTCCGGCTTTGCCGAGGCAGGCCACTCCGGTGCTGCGCTCGAACGCAAGATGATGGAAATCGCCCGCAGCTACGGCGTCCGCCTGCTGGGCCCGAACTGCCTGGGGATCATTCGTCCAGACCTTGGCCTGAATGCCACTTTCGCCAGCGTGCACGCGCATGTCGGCAATCTGGCCCTGGTGGCTCAGTCGGGTGCCATCTGCTCGGCCGTTCTCGACTGGGCCTCCAGCAACCGCATCGGCTTTTCCAGCGTCATCTCGCTGGGCGGCACCGCCGACGTCGATTTCGGCGAAATCCTCGACTACCTGATCTACGACAACCGCAGCCATTACATCCTGCTCTACGTCGAAGGCATTCGCGACGCCCGCCGCTTCATGAGCGCGCTGCGCTCGGCGGCCCGCGTCAAGCCGATTGTCCTGCTCAAGGCGGGTCGCCACGCGGGCGGACTGGCGGCCGTCGAAACGCACTCGGGCATGGCCGCCGGCTCGGATGTCGTCTTCGATGCGGCCGTGCGCCGTGCGGGTGTCGTGCGGGTGAAGAACATCGGGCAGCTGTTCTATGCGGCCAAGGCACTGGCCTCGAAATTCCGCCCGCAAGGAAAGCGCCTGGCGATCATCACCAACGGTGGCGGCCCGGGAGCCATGGCCGCCGACCGTGCCGGCGACCTCGAGATCCCCCTTGCCGATTTGTCACCAAGCACCATGCAGGCGCTCAACGCGACGATGCCGACGACGTGGTCGCAACGAAATCCCGTGGACATCGAAGGCGATGCAACAGCCAGGCGTTATCACGACGCGATTCTCGCCGTTGCCGAGGACAGCGAAGTCGATGGCGTTCTGGTCATGCTCTCACCGCAGGCAATGACCGAACCGATGGAAGTCGCCAAAGCCGTGATCGAAGTCGACCTGCTGACTGCCAAGCCGATTCTCACCTGCTGGATGGGCGAGGAGCAGGTCGCTGAATCACGCATCATGCTCGAAGAGGCCGGCATTCCGTCTTTCCGGATGCCGGAAACCGCCGTCGAGCTCTACTACCATATCTCGACCTACTACTGGAACCAGAAGCTTCTCCTGCAGACGCCGGCGCCCTTGTCCAAGGACGCGCGCCCGGAAACCGAAGGTTCCAAGATGTTGATCGACGCGGTCCTGCACGAGCGCCGCAAGATTCTCTCGGAAATGGAATCGAAAGCGATCCTGCGCGCCTTCCGCATTCCCGTCGCGCAGACCATGGTCGCGCACACGCCGACCGAATCGCTGCTGCTCGCCGAACAGATCGGCTTCCCGATCGCCATGAAGATCGATTCGCCGGACATCGTCCACAAGAGCGAGGTCGGTGGCGTGCGGCTGAACATCACCAATGCCCCGGCGGTTCGTAACGCCTATCACGACATCATCGAGACGATCAAGAAACGACACCCGACGGCGCGCGTCAATGGCGTCTCGATCGAACCCTATCTGGCGCGCCCGAACGGTCGCGAGCTGATGATCGGCGTGTCGCGCGATCCGATCTTTGGTCCGATCATCACGTTCGGCGCGGGCGGCACCGAGGTGGAGGTGTTCAGCGACCGGGCCGTCGCCCTGCCACCGCTCAACCGCTTCCTGGCGCGTGATCTGATTGCTTCGACGCGGGTGTCGAAGCTGCTCGACGAATTCCGCAACATGCCGCCGGTCAACTCCGAAGCGCTGGAGGATGTCCTGCTGCACGTCTCGCAGATGATCTGCGAGCTGCCGTCCTTGCAGGAACTCGATCTCAACCCGCTGATCGTCGACGAAAACGGCGCCATCGCCGCCGACGCGCGCATCGTGATCGACTACGCGGCGCCATCGGGTGACCGCTATTCGCATATGGCGATCCACCCCTACCCGGTGCATCTGATCCAGGACTGGGAACTGCCGGATGGCCGCGTGGTCACCATTCGCCCGATCCGCCCGGAAGACGCGGAGCGCGAAAAGCAGTTCGTCATCTCGATGTCCGAGGAAAGCAAGTACTACCGCTTCATGGACACCATCCGAGAGCTGACGCAGACCATGCTGGTACGCTTCACGCAGATCGACTACGACCGCGAAATGGCCTTGATAGCGACCATTCTCGACGGCGAAGGCAAGGAAGTGCAGATCGGCGTCGCCCGCTACGTCACCAACCCGGACGGTGAATCGGTCGAATTCGCCCTGGCCGTCGCCGATGACTGGCAAAAGCACGGTGTCGGCCGCAAGCTGATGAGCGCGCTGATCGCCTGCGCGCGCGCCAAGGGCTACCGGACGGTCGTCGGCGATGTCCTGTCGATGAATACCAAGATGTTCAATCTGATGACCAAGCTCGGTTTCACGATCCACCCGCACCCGGACGACCCAGCGGTCAAGCGCGTCATCAAACCGCTGAACAGCTAAGGCAGCCTTCGGTCGCCGGGCTGCCGTGCGTACCGCGCAGCGTCGCCGCATGCCCGTCCCGGCCCCTGCCCTGCGCGTCAGAGCAGCGAAAATAGCGACCAGGCCTGCGCGGGCTGGTCGCCATTTCCTGCCAGCTCCCGGACGAAGCTTACTGTTGTTCGAAATTCACGTCGTAGGGATAGGGGCGAGGCGGATCGCTGGCTTCGCGGTAGGCTTTCTGCTCGTCAAGATCGGTCTTCTTGTCCCAGAAGATCGCACGACCACGGCTTTGGTCTTCGACCCACTCCGGATGCTTGGCCAGCATTTCGCGCATGAACTTGGTGTGTTCGGATTCGTACAAGGCCATCTGGCCTACTCCCCATGAAGAAACGGCTTTGATCAGCGACATCGTCCAGCCGCAGATTATACGCTGGCTGCCAGCCGACTGTCTGCGATGCCCGCAATCACGCAGCGCAATCGCATGAATCTTATACAAGACCCAGCAGTTCAGCGCGGAAGGGATCGGAGGTGGCGGCGATCAGGCGCTGAACCTTGAGGCCACCCTTGCGCTTGACCGGCGCGAGGCGGATCAGATTCAAGACGAAGTGGCGCAAGCGCGCCAGGTTGTCGGCGGCATGATCGGTGCGAGCACGCATCTGGTCGTCGCCAAGGGCCACGTCCATGCACCAGTGGGGACTATTCTCGCCACGCCAGTGCACGCGAACGCTCTGATGCATGCGCTGAGCATCAGGTGCCAAGCTGCTGATATTATAGGTGCGCCGCTCGGTCGAGGTCGCTTTCCCCTGATCGTTCGCTCGGCGGTGATCACGGCAAACGACTGCAGGCTTGGCCAACGCTCGGAGGCGTGCAGGCAGTCAAGCTGGTTGAAGACATGGCCAATGGTGTCGGCACCGGACAGGACTCCACTGACCGACACCACAAGCAAGTCGATCAGGTCGTGCTCGACTTTCGTGGCCTGTCTCGGATCGCGCACACCAAGCCACACGTCGACCAGCCGGCCCTTGTCTTCTGCACTCATGGAAAGCCCCAAGAAGACAGAAAACTACACCAATCAGGGGGCTGTGGCCCCACACCCTCTGGCACGCAAGCCGGACTGCGCGCAGCAAGCGGAGGGGGCGGTGAGGCCTTTCATGCTCCGGGGTATCTTGATTGTCGCCACTGCTATTGCCAAAGGAAGCGAGATTTCATATTTCCTTGGTCATCGCTGACACCGCTCATGCTGAAGGCCGACTCGCCGCGAGGTCGCCCGAAACGCTGGCCAGCGGTTCCCACGGCTTGCACCTTGGCGCAGATTGTGGAAAATGCGATTGTCTTGGTCGGCGTCGCTCGGCAAGCGTACTATAAAAAGGTGGTAGATCTTGCACGCGAGACGTGAATCCGGAGGGGTCAAAAGGGACAGGCGGGTGCCGGCGACGGAGATCGCCGAAGACGCTAAAGCACGCGCCGCAGCTGAAAAAGGCGATGACCCGCATGACTGAACGAGTTGACATCCTGATCAGCGTCATCATTCCGACCTACAACTACGCCCGGCTCCTGCCACGCGCTCTGGACTCGGTGCTGTCGCAGCTGAGCCCGGACGTGGAAGTGATCGTGGTCAATGACGGCTCAACCGACGACACCGCCGCTGTCCTGGACGACTACGCGGCACGCCACCCGCAGTTGCGGCTGATCGAGCAGGCCAATAGAGGCGCCGCTGCCGCACGCAACGCGGGCGTCCGAGAGGCACGCGGGCCTTACGCACTGCTGCTCGACGCTGATGACGAGTTGCTGCCCGACGCCTTGACCGCTCTGCGCGCGGTTATTGCCAAACATCCCGCGGCGGGCATGGTCCTGGGTGGCTACATATCGGTCTATCCTGATGGCCACGAGCGAACTCGCCTGCCGACGAGCCTTCCTGTGGCATCGCCAGCGCGACTGGTAGAGCGTTACCTGCTCGATAAGCGCATCTCCATATCCCACAGCTGTTCCCTATTTCGCCGTGACTTGCTGTTGCGACGGCCGTATCCCGAAAACCTTCGCGGCGGAGAAGATGTCGCGGTATTTGCCCACCTATTGATCAGTGCTCCAGTGGCCGTCAGCAAACAAGCGCTGGCACGTATCTACAAGCATGCCGACAGCTTGCGGCACAATCGCGACAATGAAGAAGAGCGCGCCCTCACCATGACCTCAGAGATATTCGCCGGCCTGCCAGCCGAATGTCAGTCGCTGCGAGAACGCTATGCCGCACGGCGCTATCTGTCGCTATTCCGAAGGGCGCAGCTGGCCGGCGACAGCGCCGACGCCAGGCGTTTTTATCGTTGCGCCTGGCGATTGAGCCCGCTTCAGGCCCTGCGCTGGCAAAATCTTCGCAGGGCTCTGCGTTTGCTCAAGCGGTCGCCCGCGTGACCCCGCGACTCATGGACAGGGCGTTGATCGCCAACGCCTTTCGATTTTTTGGATTCGCCCAGCGGATTCCGCCAGTCTCACTGGCCTTCGTGGCGAGCTTGTTGCTGTCGGCCGTGGCAGTTTCCGGCACCATCCTTGTTGGCAGAGACGCAGCGCTCTATCTGCACATCGCCGAACAGGTGCTTGAGCAGGGACCAGGAGTTGCGAGAACTTTGTTTGACTGGCCCTGGTTTTCGCTATTGCTGGCAGGCAGCAATTGGCTCCTCGGCCTGCCGCTGGAGCAAGTGGCCTACCTCTGGTGTGCCTTGTTCATGGCCGGGATCTGCGCCCTGCTGGTAGCGATTAGCGAGCGGACCTTTTCGGGCAGCGGCTACTGGGCATGCCTGGTAGTCCTCTCCGTGCCCGCGTTCAACCAGTTTCGCTATGAAATTCTCAGAGAGTTCGGCTTCTGGTTTTTCTGCATCTTGGCCCTGTGGTTGACGCTCAAGTGGTTTGAACGGGCGGACTGGAAATCGGCCGCCCTGCTGCAGCTCGCCATTGTCGCGGGGGCACTGTTCCGACTTGAAGCCGTCTTTCTGATGCCCGTTCTTGCCTTTTGCCTGGCACCCGAGCTGAACACCCGTCAAGCCTGGGCCAGGCTCCTGCAGGTCAGCGTCCTGCCGATAGCCTGCCTCCTGGCCATCCTGATCCTTGCACTGGCTGGCAGCGAACCCCCGACGGCTCGCTTCGCGATCTACTGGTCCCTGCTTGATCCACAGAGCGTATTGAAAAGCCTCGACGCCCTGGGCAAGGGCCTTGCCCAGGGGGGGCTTCAAGAGCATGGCCAGGAGGATGCCAACCGGATCGTATTCTTTGGTTTGTCGGCGTTCATCGTGAGTAAGTTCTTCGCCCTGTGCGGCCCCTTCGCGGTGCCCTTTCTATACCCTGCCAGCTGGCTTGCCGTGCGCGACTTCTGGCAGAGATTGCGGCCTTTTGCCTGGGCCTGGCTGCTCTATTTTTGCATCCTGCAGCTGTTCTTTCTGCGCTCCGGATTTCTCAATTCACGCTACATCAGTTTCCTTAATCTGCTTGCCGTGCCTTTACTGAGCGCGATACTGGTAGCGCTGGTCAGGCGTTTTCCGCGCTACGCGAAGCTCTTCGTAGGCCTGGCGCTGCTGGTCATGCTTGCCAACGTAATATCACTGAGTGCCAAGAAGACTCATTACCTCGAGGCCAGCGCCTGGATCCAGCAGCACACACAGCCGTCAGACACCATCTATTATGACGATTCGCGGATCGCCTATTACGCTGGCCGAGGTTACCCGAGGAGGAGGATGCCTCAAGAGCTTCTCATGGCTGCCGAACCAGACTACCTACGGAGTGTTCGCTATTTCGTGATTTCCGCAAAGGAAGACGACCCCGTGCTCAAGGACTGGCTAGCCGGACAGGGAAAGCGCCTTCTGGGCAGCTTCGCCAATCGAAAAGGCGAGATGATTCTGATTCTTGGCGATTGATGCGCGCATCACTTGAGTTGGCAATGCTCACGCCGC
>LBIU01000569.1 GCA_000987445.1 Candidatus Accumulibacter adiacens
ATCCAGGGCTTCATCAGCAGCGACGAATGCACGCTGTATCTGGATACCTCGGGTGCGCCGCTCTATCAGCGCGGTTTTCGCCAGAAGACCGTCGAAGCGCCGTTGCGCGAAAACCTCGCCGCCGGCATCTTGCGCCTCAGTGGCTGGCAGCCGGGTATCCCGCTGCTCGACCCGATGTGTGGCAGCGGCACTTTTCTGATCGAGGCCGCCCAGATTGCGCTGGGCGTGGCGCCGGGCGCGAGACGGGATTTTGCTTTCCAGAAGCTGCGCAATTTCGCTTCGGCCGCCTGGAAGACGCTGTACGACGCGGCGCGTGCGAGCGAAAGACCGCTCACCGATGCCGGAATCTTTGGCAGCGACATTTCCCCGGTGGCGGTGCGCGCGGCGCTGGCCAATCTCGACCGTGCCGGCTTGTTGCCCGCGGTCAGCCTGCGTTCGGGAGATTTGCTCGACATCGAGGCCCCGGCTGGCAGCGGGATCATGGTCAGCAACCCGCCTTACGGCGAGCGTGTCTCCAGCGATGACGAGCTGGCAGCCTTCTACCCCTTGCTGGGCCAGGCGCTGAAGCAAGGCTTCGCCGGCTGGACCTGTTACCTGATCAGCGCCGACACGCGTCTGCCGAAGATGGTGCGCCTGACTCCCAGCAAGAAGACGCCGCTGTTCAACGGTGCGCTCGATTGTCGCCTGTATGAATTCAAGATGGTCGCTGGTAGCAACCGGGGCAGGGCCGGGGTGAAATCCGCATAGCGGGCTGGCTGCGCGTGCAGCCAGCCACCCTAGACGATGTCCAGATGACCGATGCCGGCGTTGAGGTCGCGGTCTTGCGACTCCTTGCCGTGCAGCTTGATCTGCAGGCGTAGATCGTTGAGCGAGTCCGCGTTGCGCAAGGCGTCCTGATAGTTGATCTGACCGGCTTCGTAGAGATCGAACAGCGCCTGGTCGAAGGTCTGCATGCCGAGTTCGCGCGAGCGCTTCATGACCTCCTTGATCTCGTGCACATGCCCCTTGAAGATCAGGTCGGAGATCAGCGGCGAGTTGAGCAGCACCTCGATCGCCGGCACCCGTCCCTTGCCGTCCTTCTTCGGCAGCAGGCGCTGCGAAACCAGCGCACGCAGGTTCAGGGAAAGGTCCATCAACAACTGGTGGCGGCGCTCTTCGGGGAAAAAGTTGATGATCCGGTCGAGCGCCTGATTGCTGCTGTTGGCGTGCAGCGTGGCCAGGCACAGGTGCCCGGTTTCCGCAAAAGCAACGGCATAGTCCATGGTCGCCCGGTCTCTGATCTCGCCCATCATGATCACGTTCGGTGCCTGCCGCAGGGTGTTCTTCAGCGCCACTTCCCAGGAGTCGGTGTCGACGCCGATTTCGCGTTGCGTGATGATGCACTTCTTGTGCTCGTGCACGAACTCGATGGGGTCTTCTATGGTGATGATGTGGCCATAGCTATTGCGGTTGCGGTGATCAAGCAGGGCGGCCAGCGACGTCGTCTTGCCGGTGCCGGTGCCGCCGACGAAGATGACCAGCCCGCGGCTGGTCAGCGAGATGTCCTTGAGGACCGCTGGCAGGACCAGGTCGTCGAGCGTCGGCACCACCAGGTTGATCGTCCGGCAGATCACCGCGACGCGCCCCTGTTGCACCAGCGCATTGACGCGAAAGCGACCAATGCCCGATGGTGAAATGGCGAAGTTGCATTCCTTCTTTTCTTCGAACTCGGTCGCCTGACGGTCGTTCATGATCGAGCGTGCAAG
>LBIU01000570.1 GCA_000987445.1 Candidatus Accumulibacter adiacens
CCGCACCGCCGACCTGGTCGCGGATGCGGTTGCAGGAAACCCGCAATGAGGCCTCGACCTCGACGCTCCCTGCCAGCCCTGCCCCCGCAGCAGCGCAGGTCGACGATGCCCTGCGCTACGCCGCGCCGTGCAATCCCCGTACCCCCCGTGTCAACCCCAGCGCGCATTCCCCATGCTTGCCCGCAGGCGCTCGACCACCTCAAGGAACATAACCGTAAATGAACGAAGCTTTTATCTGCGACGCCGTCAGGACCCCGATCGGCCGCTATGGCGGTGCGCTCTCCAGCGTGCGCGCCGATGATCTCGCTGCGCTGCCGATTCGTGCCCTGATCGACCGCAATGCTGGCGTGAACTGGGCGCTCGTCGATGATGTGATCTATGGCTGCTCCAATCAGGCCGGTGAAGACAACCGCAACGTCGCGCGCATGGCAGGCCTGCTTGCCGGCCTGCCGGTCGAGGTCGCTGGGATCACGGTCAATCGCCTCTGCGCCTCGGGGATGGATGCCGTCGGCCTGGCCGCGCGCTCGATCAAGGCCGGCGAAGCCGATCTGATGATTGCCGGTGGCGTCGAGAGCATGTCGCGCGCGCCTTTCGTGATGCCCAAGGCCGACAGCGCTTTCTCGCGCAGCACTGCGATCCACGACACCACGCTCGGCTGGCGCTTCGTCAACCCGCTGCTGAAGAAACTCCACGACACGCACTCGATGGCGCAGACCGCCGACAACGTCGCCGCCCGGTTCAGCGTCTCGCGTGCCGACCAGGACGCGTTCGCCCTGCGCTCGCAACAACGCTGGGGGGCCGCGCACGACGCCGAGCGCTTTGCCGACGAGATCATTCCGGTGCGCCTGGCGCAAAAGAAAGGCGGTGCGAACGTCATCAGTGCCGACGAGCACCCGCGCCCAGACATGACCCTGTCCAGACTGGCCAAGCGCGAAGGCATCAACGGTGCGGGACTCACCGTCACCGCCGGCAACTCGGCAGGCATCAACGACGGCGCCTGCGCACTGCTCATGGCCAGCGAAGAGGCGGCCGTCAAGCACGGCCTGACGCCACGTGCCCGCATCGTGGCCATGGCCACCGCCGGCGTCGCGCCGCGCATCATGGGCTTCGGCCCGGTCCCGGCGATCCGCAAGCTGCTCGCCCGAACCGGGCTGCGCCTGGACCAGATGGACGTCATCGAGATCAACGAAGCCTTTGCCGCGCAGTGCATCGCGGTGCTGCGCGACCTCTCGATCCCGATCAACGCCGCGCACGTCAACCCGAACGGCGGCGCGATTGCCGTCGGCCATCCGCTCGGCATGACCGGCGCCCGCCTGGTGGCCACCGCCACCTGGGAGCTGCGTCGCCGCTCCGGGCGCTACGCGCTGTGCGCTCTATGCGTCGGCGTCGGCCAGGGCGTGGCGATGATCATCGAGCGCGTCTGAGCCAGCTACCGGGAAGCGCTACCGAGCGCGAGCTGGCCGCTGCCGCCCGCCTCTCGCGCCTACGCCGCAGGATGCGGCGGGCCGATCAGCCGACGAAGCGCCCCAGCCAGGAGCGAGC
>LBIU01000571.1 GCA_000987445.1 Candidatus Accumulibacter adiacens
TCGCTGCCCGACGGCGAATGGCGCTGGCTGGTCAGGACCGACACTGACGGCAGCGTCCATGAACGCGGCGCGGAGGACAACAACCAGGCGCGCGCCAGCGACACGCTGTTCCTTGCCCGCGTCGATCTCTCGGTCGCCATTCTCGAGCCAGCGACGCTGGCCGCGTCGGGCGAAGCACTGCCCGTCAGATGGCGGGTGCGCAACGAAGGCGGCGTCGCCATCGGCAACTGGACCGACCAGGTCTTCCTGGCACCTGCAGGCAGTTCTGGCGCCCCCCTGCGACTCGCCGACATCGTCCGACAGGGCCCACTGGCGAGCGGCGCCAGCTACGACGCAATCGCCGATATCGTCGTGCCGCTCGACTTTTCCGGCGCCTACGAACTGATCGTCGTCAGCGACGCCGGCAACGCCATCGGCGATGGCCAGCGCAGCAACAATCGCTCGCTTGCCCCGCTACAGGTCGCGCTGTCGCCCTACGCCGATCTGGCAGTGAGCGACGTCAGCGCGCCACAAACGCTGATCGCGGACCCGGCAACGCTCGCTGTCACGTGGACGGTCAGCAACCAGGGCACCGGCGCCGGCCGTTTCAGCAGCTGGAGCGACCGCGTGCTGCTCTCGCGCGACGACATCCTCGGCAATGCCGACGACCTGCTCATCGGCGAATACCGTCACCACGGCCTGCTGGCGGCGGGCGAATCCTACAGCCGTAGCGAAAACATCCAGCTCGCGGCGCGCAGCAGCGGCCGTTTCCGGCTCTTCGTGGTCAGCGATGCGCGCAACGAAGTCTTCGAGAACCACGCCGAAGCGAACAATATCGCGCAGGTCGCGCAGCCGGTCGACGTCATGCCGGTCGCCTACGCCGACCTGCAGGTCACTTCGGTCACCACGGCGGGACCGGCAGCCAGCGGCAGTCCCATGACCGTCCACTGGGAAGTGGCGAACCAGGGCATCGGCAGCACCGACAGCGGCGAGTGGTCGGACCAGATCTGGCTCAGCCGCAACGCCGACGGCAGCGGCGTCGTCGCGCAGTTCGGGAATGCCCGTCACATCGGCCAGCTCGCTGTCGGTGCGCACTACGCGCGCAGTCTCGAGGTGACCCTTCCCGAGGGCATCAGCGGCACGCACTATCTCAATGTGCGCACCGGCGGCCCCTTCGAGTTCGTGTTCACCGACAACAACCGCGGCAGTTCGCTGGCCCTGCCCGTCCAGCTCTCGCCATCGCCCGACCTGCAGGTCGAGCACATCATCGCCCCGGCCAGCGCCCAGGAAGGCGCGCTGATCGATGTCTCCTGGAGCGTCATCAATCAGGGCGAAGCCGCCGCCAACGGCAGCTGGGTGGACACGGTCTGGCTGCTGCCGGCGAGTGGGGAAGGGAGCGCGATCAGCCTCGGCAGCTTCAGCCATCAGCGCAGCCTGGCTGCCGGAATGCGCTACACGCGCAGCGAGCAACTGCGCCTGCCGAGCCGGATCGAAGGTCTCTACCGGCTCAAGCTCATCACCAACGCCAGGCTCGGCGCAAGCGGTGAGCAGATCTACGAACACGGTGCAGCCCGCCAGAACAACGCCCTGCTCGCCGCCGAAACGACGGCCATCGCGCTCAACACGCGCCCCGATCTGCGCGTCGCCAGCGTCATCGTTCCGGAGCAGGTCAGCGCAGGCACGGCGACCGCCATTCGCTACACGATCGGCAACTTCGGTGCGGCACAGGCCAACGGCCGCTGGAACGACAAGGTCTACCTGTCGCTCGACGGCAAGCTCAGTGGCGACGATCGCCTGCTCGCAGAAATAGCCAACGCCGGCGCGCTGGCGCCCGGCGAAAGCTACGCCAGCGAAACGGCGCCGCTCGACATCCCGATCCGCTTCCGTGGCGAGGCCTATCTGATCGTCGTCGCCGATGGCAATTTCAAGCTCGACGAGTATCCGAACGACGCCAACAACAGCTACGCCGCACGTTTCACGGTCGACCCCGTGCCTTTTGCCGACCTGGTCACCAGCCAGGTGGTCGCCCCGGATCAGGCGGTGCACGGCGCCCGCATCGAGGTCCGCTATCAGGTCAGCAACCATGGCAGCGCGACGACGCGCGGCGAAGCGGCAACGCTCGACAGCTGGACGGACACCATCTGGCTGGCGCGCGACAAACGCCGCCCGGGCGCGCACAAGGGCGACCTCCTGCTCGGCTCCTTCACCCACGTCGGTCATCTTGGCGTCGGCGAAAGCTACCTCGGCACGGTCCGCGTCACCCTCCCCGACGCCCTGCGCTCAGGCGAGTACTTCCTGAGCGTCTGGAGCGACACCTACGACGTGATTCTCGAAGACACGCTGGCGACGAACATCAACACCGACGATCCGACGCAGATCGACAACAACAATTACCGGGCGCGACCGATCAGCGTGCTCGGAACCACACCGCCCGACCTGCGGGTCAGCGAACTCGTTGCGCCGGCGACGGTGGCCATCGGCGAGAGCTACCGCTTCAGCTACCGCGTCGAGAACCGCGGCGACGCTTTCAGCGGCCGCTGGACCGACTCCATCTACCTGGCCGATAGCGCCGACTGGCAGAGCGCGGGCGAGGTCTGGCACCTCGCCGACTACGTCCAGACGCGCCGCCTGGGCTTCGGCGAAAGCTACCGCGTCAGCCAGACGCTAGAACTCGCGCCGTGGATAAAGGGGCGCTACCTGATCGTACGCACCGACAGCGGTCGCCACGTTGCCGAGTCGGACGAAAGCAACAACGCCCGTGCCGGCGCTTCGCAGCTCGGCGCCGAAGCCGCAGACCTGCGCGTCAGCGACGTGCGCGCACAGGCGGACGATGCCGGCGATCCAGACGATGC
>LBIU01000572.1 GCA_000987445.1 Candidatus Accumulibacter adiacens
CTGCGCCTGCTCGGCTACAGTCGGCTGGGACAGGTCTTCCGGCGGCCATTGCGCGAGCTGCTCGGCGCCGATTCGTCGCACTCTCCCGAGTTTCTGGCCGAGCTTCGCGACATTGGCGGTCGCGGCGGCGTGCGTCAGGTGGAAACGCCCCTGAGGACCAGCGACGGGCGGCAACTGTGGATCTCATGGTCGATCGAGGAGCGCGTCGGCGCCGATACCGTCCTGGCACCGATCTTCTTGATCGGCACCGATGTCACGCGCGTGCACCAGAGCCTGGAGTCGGCGCTGCTGTTTCGTGACATTGCGCAGAATACCCCCCTGTCGGTGATCATCACCGACGCCGAGCGCAGCATCCTGTTCGCCAATGCGGCGGTGTTGGCGATGACCGGCTACGCGGCCGAGGAGGTGATCGGCCGCAAGCCGCAGATGTTCAGCTCCGGGCTGACGCCGGCGTCCACCTACCGGGAAATGTGGGCCGCGCTTGGCAGCGGCCGCAGCTGGAGCGGCGAGTTGACCAATCGGCGCAAGGACGGCAGCGTGTTTACCGAGCGCCTGACTATCTCGCCGATCACCGACCAGGAAGGACAGCTCAGCTTCTTCTTTGCCATCGGTGAAGATTCGACGCGGCAACGCGAGCTGGAAGCGAAGCTCGAGGCCTTCACCAGCACCGACGCCCTGACCGGGCTGCGCAACCGCATCGGTTTTCTCGCCGAACTGACTCGGCTGCTGACACAGGTGGCCGACGCCAACACCGGAATCGCCGTCGTGCATATCGATATCGACGACTTCGACAGCGTCAATCGCTCGCTCGGCCACGAACAGGGAGACCGCCTGCTGGTCGATATCGGCAAGCGGCTCGCCGATACCGTACGCGAAAGCGATGTCGTGGCCCGCCTCGGCAGTGACGAATTCGGCTTGCTGCTGATCGTTCCGGACCTCTCGTCGGGGGACGACTACGAGGAGATCTCGGGGCGACTGCGGGCGGCGCTGCGGCCGGCATTCAGCCTTGGAGAGCGCAGCATCGAAGTCGTTTCGTCGATCGGTTTCGCCTGTTTTCCTGCCGACGGCAACGAGCCCGGCGAACTGCTGGCCCGCGCCACCGGTGCCACGCAAATGGCCAAGCGCGATGGCGGCGATGGCGCCGCCCGTTTTGACCGGGCGCTTAACACGGATGATTTGCAGCGCCGCGAGTTGCTCGGCGAACTGCGCCACGTCGTCGAAAAAAGGCAACTGCTGCTGTACTACCAGCCGCAGCTGAGTCTGCAGACCGGCGCGCTGATCGGTCTCGAGGCACTGCTGCGCTGGCAGCATCCGGAGCAGGGACTGATCCCGCCGGGTCGCTTCATTCCCTTGGCGGAAGAGAGCGGGCTGATCATCGCCATCGGCGAATGGGTCCTCGGCGAAGCCTGCCGCCAGATGCGCGCCTGGCTTGACGCCGGCTTCCCGCCGGTCAAGGTGGCGGTCAACCTGTCGGCGCGCCATTTCCGCCTGGCGAACCTCTACCAGAACGTCAGCGACGCCCTCGCCAGGCACCGGATCGACCCGCGAACGCTCGAGCTGGAGATCACCGAGGGGGCGATGATGCACGACGTGGCCATGTCCGCCCGTGCCAGCGAACGCCTCAAGGAAATTGGCGTGCGCCTGTCGCTCGACGACTTCGGCACCGGCTACTCCTCGCTCGCCTACCTGTCGCGTTTTCCGATCGACGTGGTCAAGATCGACCAGTCGTTTGTCCGCGACATCATCAGCAATCCGGCCAACGCCGCGATCACCCAGGCGATCATCGCCATGTCGCACAAACTCGGCAAGATCACCCTGGCCGAAGGCGTCGAAA
>LBIU01000573.1 GCA_000987445.1 Candidatus Accumulibacter adiacens
CTGGCCGAACTCGCCGGTCCTTCCACCACCCTCTCCGTGCTGACGGCAAATGGCCTGATCGTCGGATCTTCGGGCTTTACCACGGTGCAACGCGCCGTCGAGGCGCGGCGCGACCGCGCGCTTGCCACTGCTAACCGGGGGCCGCGAAGCGATCCGTCGCGGTCGGCGAATCGGCTGCCGGGCCGTTGACGGGGGCCGGCGAATGGGTGATCCTGCTGTTGCGATCAGTTGTTCCGGGAAATCGTGGGGCTGGGTCAGTCACCGGGTACGAGCCGCGTGCCGCGGCGGGCGTGGCGGAGCGGCCCTGTTTCTCGCCAATGTGCCTCGATCCTTCGTACGGAGCAGAACCCGTGTCCAGCGAACCACACCAGGTTTCACTTGGCTTCACCCGGCAGGATTTCCCTGCCGGCGTGCATGTCTGCCAGATCTTCAGCAAGGACGAGGACCGTCTGGACGCCGTTTTGAAGTTCTTGCGCAGCGGTCTGGAGGCCGGCGAGCGGGTGGCCTGCTTTAGCGACGACCTTGACGATGCGCGACTGGGCAGCTACCTTGCCGTGCACGCGCTGTCGCTTGCCGAGCACACCGCCAGCGGGGCTTTCTCCAAGACCGGCGCCAGCGAGGTCTACTTCGCAGACGGCTGTTTCGACCCCGATCGCTTGCTTGGCCTGCTGCGGAAGTTCCACCAGGAGGCGCTCGCCGACGGCTTTCCGGCGGCGCGCGTCATCGGCGAAATGATGGCCGACGTGCTGCGCCTGGCGGGCGTTTCCCGTCTGCTGGAGTACGAAGCACGCGTCAGCCTGCTGCTTCGCGAGCATCCGATCACTGCCGTTTGCCAGTACGACGCGACTGCCTTTGATGGGGCGACCATCATGCAGATTCTCAAGGTTCATCCGCTGATGGTGATCCGCGACACGGTTGTGCATAACCCTTTCTATGTCCCCCCCGAGGACTTCCTGGCAAGTCACTGCTGAGTTGCGGGGACGCTCGATGCCTGTTGCAGATTTGCCGGATGTGCGGGTCCTCGGACAGCTGCTGCTCATGCAGAGCGTCGTCACTTCCCTGCCGGACGACTCGATCCTGCCCTTCGTCACGCAGGGGCTGGTGGACGTTCCCGGGGTGACGCGCGTGCAGTTCATGGCACAGCCGTCGGCTGACGGCGAGGATGCCGCGCTACGCTTCCGCCTGGCCTGCAGCGCCCGCGAACATGGCGAGTTGCTGTTCACCGTCAGCAACGCCACCGCCTTCGCGCCCTACGCCGACCACCTGCGCAATTTCGCTTTCATGCTGGCGGTCATCCTCGAGGAGCGTCAGCAGCGACGGACCATCGATGCCCAGTATCAGCACCTTGAGCAGCGGGTCGCGAGACGGACGGCCGAACTGGCGCGCGAACGCGACAGCGCGCAGCGCTATCTGGACATCGCCGGGGTGATGCTCATGGCTCTCGACGAGCAGGGCCGGATCGTGATGGTCAACAGGAAGGGGGCGGAGCTGCTCGGCGAATCGGAAAGCGCCCTGATCGGCATGGACTGGTTCGACAACTTCCTGCCGGCCAGCGAGAAGGCCGCCATTCGCCAGGTCTTCGCCCGCCTGATGGCCGGCGAGACGCGGCTGCTCGAGCACTACGAAAACGTCATCCTCACCCGCTCCGGCATGAAGCGGGTCATGGCCTGGAACAATACCCTGCTGCGCAACGAAGCAGGGGCGCCGGTGGGGACGCTTTCCTCCGCTGAGGATGTGACCGAGCGTCGGCAGGCGGAAGAAAGAATCCGCGAATTGGCCTTCTTCGATCAGCTGACTTCTCTGCCCAATCGCACCCTCCTGCTCGATCGCCTGAAGCAGAACCTTGCCATCTGTTTGCGCAGTGCCAGCCATGGCGCTCTGCTGTTCATCGATCTGGATCACTTCAAGTCTCTCAACGACACCCTGGGGCACGATACCGGCGACACCCTCCTGCAGCAGGTCGCGCGCCGACTGACGCATTGTGTACGCGAGGAAGACACCGTCGCTCGCCTCGGCGGCGACGAGTTCGTCGTCATCCTGGCCGGCTTGAACGGCCGCGCCGAAGAGGCGGCGGCTGGCGCCGAGGTGGTGGCCCACAAGATCCTGTCGTCGCTGAACGACATTTATCATCTTGGCAATACCGTTCAGCGGAGTACGGCAAGCGTTGGCGTGACCCTGTTCGATGGACAGCAGGCGAGCGCCGAGGAGTTGATGAAGCAGGCCGATCTGGCCATGTACCGCGCCAAGGATGCCGGCCGCAATCGGGTCCGCTTCTTTGATCCCGGCCTCGAGTTGGCGATGAAGGAGCGCGTCAGACTGGAGCGCGATCTCCGCCGCGCTTTGGTCGATGGGCAGTTCCTGCTCTACTATCAGGCGCAGGTCGACAGCAATGGCCGGCTATGCGGCGCCGAAGCCCTGCTGCGCTGGCAGAGTCCCCGGCGCGGTCTGGTCTTGCCCGGGGAGTTCATCCGGCTGAGCGAGGAAACCGGCTTGATTCTGCCGCTCGGCCTTTGGGTTTTCGAGGCCGCCTGCCGCCAACTGGCGGTGTGGGCGAGTCAGCCCGAGATGGCTTTGCTCACCCTGGCCGTGAATGTCAGCGCCCGGCAGTTTCATGAACGCGACATCGTCGATCAACTGCTGAAGGTGATCCGACGCACCGGCGCCAAGCCCGAGCGACTGAAGCTGGAATTGACCGAGAGCCTGCTGCTCGACAACGTCGCGGATGCGGTCGGGAAGATGTCTGCTTTGAAGGCCTGGGGGGTGTGCTTCTCGCTGGACGACTTTGGCACGGGCTACTCCTCGCTTTCCTATCTCAGGCGCCTGCCGCTCGACGAACTGAAGATCGATCAGTCGTTCGTGCGTCATATCGTCGCCAATTCCAGCGATGCCGCGATCGCCAGAACGATCGTCGCCCTCGGGCAGAGCCTCGGGCTGGGAGTGATCGCCGAGGGGGTGGAGAGCGACGAACAACGCGCGTTTCTGGCCGGCATTGGCTGCGTCGCGTACCAGGGCTATCTGTGCAGTCGCCCCCTGCCGGTCGACGGCTTCGAGGAACTCGTCCGGCGTTCGTCCTGCGACGCTTGACGCCATGGCGACGACAACGCCGCAACACCGCGACATCGGAGGAAGAAATGCCCGCGCACGAAAAGATCGACTATGTCGAGTTCCCAGCCAGGGATCTGGCGGCAAGCAAGTCATTCTTTCATGCCGCCTTCGGATGGACGTTTGTCGACTACGGCCCCGAATACGCCGCCTTTTCGAACCAGGGGCTTGATGGTGGCTTTTTCAGGTCGGAACTTGCGGCCAGCGTGGCGCGTGGCAGCGCACTTCTCGTCTTCTACAGCGAGCACCTGGAGGACACTCAGGCCAAGATCGAGAAGGCTGGCGGGCGTATCGTGAGGGCCATTTTTCCATTCCCGGGCGGGCGGCGTTTCCATTTTCGCGAACCGAGCGGGAACGAGTTCGCGGTGTGGAGCGACGCCGCTGCACCGACCGGAGAGGGTGCGCTGGAGCCCTGAGTCATCCAGGGACGCTCATCACCATCCGGCCGGCCGCAGGACCAGCACCTGTCCAGGCCGGATCAGGTTGGGGTTGGGCAGCTGCTGCGCATTGTCGCGATAGATCGCCCGCCACATGCGCGCGTCGCCGTAGATGCGAACGGCGATGCTCGACAGGGTTTCACCCCGTGCGACGTGATAGTCGATGGCGTTGCTGCCGGTGCTGGGACTCAGCGGTACGTAGATCCGGTCGCCCGGGCGGATCTGTTTGGGATCGCTGATCAGGTTGCCGCCAAGGCCCCGTTCGACGCGGCGGTTGTGATCGTCGAGCAGCCGTGGCCAGTTGCTGCCGTTGCCGGTCAGCTGGCGGGCGATTCCCCACAGGGTGTCGCCACGGCGCACCGTGTAGAACATGCGCTCGTCGCCGCCGGGAGCGGCTGCAGCAGCGGGCGGTTCGATGACCGGGGCGGCGATGCCGGCGACCGTCGACCAGGGGGCGAGTTGGCCGCGCAGGCGCGCATCAAGGGTCGCGTCGAAGGGCTTCATTGCGTCAAGGAACTCAGCAAGGCGGTCGCCGAGCGCGAAGTCGCCTGCCTGGAAAGCCTTCTCGGCGGCATCGCCGAGGGCTTGCGCAAGCGGCGCATGGTCGGCGCCGAGGCGCTCGCCGGAGAGGGCTGCAGGATCCTGGCCAAGCAAACTGCCCAGCGCTTCGGCGCCGCCGAGGCTGTCGCCTGCCTGCAGTCCGGCGATGGCCTGATCGATCGGCGTGGCCGGTGTGGGTGCGGGCTTGTCGATGACGGGCGCCGGCTTGGTTGTCGGGGCAGTGCCGGATGGCTGGGCGGGCGCGTGCGCCGGTGGTACGCCAGCGGCAGGCGTCGGCGCGGTCGACGTGGGCACCTCTGAGACCTGCCACCACAGCCCTGCACCACCGAGCAAGAGCAGGCCGACCACGATCGCCACTCGCACGCCGCGGCGTTTGCCGTCGTCGGTGCCCCGCGGTGCGGCGTCCGGCGAGGGCTCGGGCGCTGTCTGGGGCGCCTCGTGCGACGCCCGCGCGGCTGGCTGGTCGTCGGCAGGAGGCATGCGGGCGATTGTCGGTGGCGCGCCGGGCGTCGGGGTGAGGTCGAACAGGCGGCCGTCGGGGGTGCGCATATGCAAGGCCGGCGCTCCCCATTCGACTGCGTAACCACGCGCATACAGAAACGCGCGTGCCGAAGTCAGGGCTGCATCGACCGGCTGACCGGCGGCCAGGTAGCGGTAGAAATGTCTGGCCAGCGCCACCGCCGCCTGGTCCGGGATCGGGAACTGCATGGCGATCACCGCCGGTATGCCACGGCGGATCAGGCTTTGCGCGACGCCAGCGAAGGGGTCGCGTCGCGAGGCGGTCGCGCCCAGGCAGCTATTCAGGAAAACCAGCCGCAGTGAAGTCAGGTGGTTGCGCAGCAGCACCGCCAGCTGGCGCCCGGCGATGCGGTCGGCGGCGCCCGGGACGGCGTCGGATTCGAGCACCAGCACCCCCTCGTCACCGGCGAAATCCCCGTGGCCGATGAAGTGCAGGATATGCGGCCGCGTCTGCAGCAAGGCGTTGTCGAGACTTTCGAGAGTGGTGTGCTCCAGGCGCACGGTCTCGACCTGGGTGCTCGCGGTCAGCTCGGCCAGGGCAGCATCCAGGTGAGCGATCTCGTCGCCAACCTGCAGGCCGGGGTGTTCGCTGGGCGCGGCGATGGCCAGCAGCAGGCGCAGCGGCGGCGCGACGCTCAGGGCCGGCGGCGGCTCGTCCACGTCCAGCCAGCGCACCACCGGTTTCATGCGGTCGGAGAACACGAAATCGTCCCGCGAGGGACTGTAGAGAAACTCCCACGGCAGGCGCGCCAGATCGGGCGCATCGGTGGTGTTGATGACGAAGCGCAGGCCCTCGCCACGCTGCGGGTCGATGACCCGCAAGCTGTCTTCGAAACAGCCGCGCAGCGGCGAGTCGAAGAGCGCGGCGTAGAGCGCCTGACCCACTTCGCGGGCCCTGCTCGCTGACGGCAGGCGTGCGTCGATGTCGCTGCCGCTCGACGAGCGCCGCGCGGCGCCGGCAATTGGCTGCGCGCCGGACCACAAGGCCTGTTCCAGCGTCGGTGTGTCGACGGCGAAGGCCGCCGCAGCGCGTCCGCCGCCAGGTGATTCCGGCACCGCGATCGAGTAGCCGCCGGCGCCATCGCCTGCGAAGCGCAGTTGCAGCGAACGGTAGCGAACGCCTGCCGTCTCTGGCGGCGGCTCGGGCGGCGTCTTGGGAGCCGCGGTGGCCACGGTGGCTACGCTGTTGGCGCGCAGCCGGTCCTCGACCTCGAACACCACCTCGGCCGCGAGGTTGCCCTCGGCCTGCAGGATGGTCAAGGCGCGCAGGTAGGAGGGTATGTCGTGCAGGGGCGTTTCGGCCACCTGCACCGGCAGTACGTGCCAGCCGGGTGTCGGCCATTTGCGGCTGACGAGCTTCAGCTCGGTGCGCGTGTAGCGGCCTGCGGCCACCGCTTCCGGGGCAATCAGGAAGATGAACAATGCGCAGTCGTCGATCGCTTTGCGGATGTGGGCGTCGAAACTCTCCCCGGCCGGCAGATCCTCGCGATCGAAAAACACCTCGTGCCCCACGGCCTGAAGACGACAGCAAAGATCGTCGGCGATGGCACGGTATTGCGACGCGTAGGACAGAAAAATCTTCACGGCAGAGCGGCCTCACAGGCAGGAAGGAGCGCGCTTGATCATGCTCAGCAGCTGCAGGGTATGACAGGACACCCCGCCTAGGCCAGTGCTGTCGGAAACGGGCGCACCGGTGCGCGAGCAAATTCCGGTCAATTCACCCTTCGGGAGCGGCGTCGTGCAGCTGCTGTCGAGCCTGCCCGTTGTCGGCTGCGCAGGGCTCGCACGCACAAGGAGGCAGGCCTGGCCGTGGGAAAATGGGCGATTGACGCCACTTGATGGACGCTCATATACTGCCAGGCTGAATTTTCTGTCCTTGATTGGCTCGCGGGCCAGGTTTTCAGATTGCCTTTTTTGAGAGAGATAACGATGAAAATGATTCTCGGTTTGCTGGCGTTTGCGCTGGCTGGCGCAGCGCTCGCGCAGACGCCGACGGGCAATGCAGAGGCGGCCAAGGCCAAGACCTCGATGTGCGAAGGCTGTCACGCCGTTCCCGGTTACCGGACAGCCTATCCGCGAGTTTATCGCGTGCCGAAGATCGGGGGGCAGCAGCCGCTGTACCTCGTCAATGCCTTGCAGGCCTACAAGTCGGGGGCGCGCAGCCATCCGACGATGCAAGCCATCGCCCAGGGCCTGTCCGAGCAGGACATGGCGGATCTCGCAGCCTACTATTCCAGCCTGCAGAAATAAAGGATCGACCATGAAAGCGAGTTTTTTCATCGCGCTGTTGGCCTTCGTCAGTTCGTCGGCCCAAGCCGACGCCGCCGCCGCGCAAAAGGCCGAAGTCTGTGCCGCCTGCCATGGCGCCGATTTCAATACCCCGATTTCGGAAGACATCCCGCGCCTCGCCGGCCAGTATCCGGACTACCTCGCGCGCGCGATGGCCGATTACAAGTCCGGCGGCCGCAAGAATGCGCTGATGAGCGGCCAGGCAGAAGGCCTCTCGGCGCAGGACATCGAGGAGCTTGCCGCTTACATCGGCGCGCTTCCCGGCACCCTGAAGGTCCTCCCGCTGCACCGCTTCATTCGCTGAGGACGCCTGTGCAAGTCGCCGCCTGTGCGGCGACTTCCAGTATCAGGCCGCCTGCGCGGCGACTTGCAGGACTCGGCGCTGGCCTTGGCCTTGCCGAGCCTGGGCAGAGCAGCGCTTTGCCGACCGCGGTCTGGCCCACACAGCCGACGCC
>LBIU01000574.1 GCA_000987445.1 Candidatus Accumulibacter adiacens
CAGGTGGAGGCACCCCAAGTCATGAAGGTCATGACCAGAGGCGCTGGCGGTGCCGATCGCTGTCAGTCCAACCAGCCAAGCACGTTGCGCGCGACCGACCAACGGGGGCCTTTGCGATTTGCACCTTCACCCAGGATCCAGTAGCTGCGCAGCTTGCCGATCAAGCCGCTGTCGCGCTGCAGCTGAAGCCAGGTGTCGACATAAGCGGCCAGCCGAGGCGCGTTCAGCGGCATGCCGATCGCGCCCGGTACGCTAATCGTATCGGGCTTCGGCACCACCACGCTGAATTCCGGGTAGACCAGGGTCCACGCTGAACCCGCCTCGGCCGTGTCGAGCAAGGCGTCATAGTCACTGGGGGCCCGGAAGAAGGCTCGTGGCGAATCGATGGTCACCAACTCCGCCTGTGGCAGGTGGCGCTTGATGAACTTCGAGTAGTACGGCATGTTGGGGACGGCGATGCGCAGGCGGTTCATGCCGCGCAGTTTCTCGATGCTGTTGAAGCGGGAGCGCGCGTGGTCCGGCACGATCAGGGCCAGGGTGGAACTCAGATAGGGAACCGTGAAGCGCATTGCGAGCGCCCGTTCGGGGGTCAGCAGCAGGCCGCCGATGGCGAGATCGATACGGCCCTCGTTGAGCCTTTGGCCGAGTTCAGCCGGCGGCACCTCAACGAACTCGAGCCGCACTTCCATCTCGCGGGCGAGCTGGTGGACGAGGTCGACTTCGAGTCCCACGAGTTCGCCGTCTTCGTTGCGGTAGACGAATGGCAAGCCGTCTTTCGCATAGCCAACGCGCAGCGCTTCACGCTCGCGGATGGCGCTCAGGCGGGTGCCGTCGCTCCCTTCGGGATCTGGCCGTGCCGCGTCGAGCAGGATCTTTCGGCTCTCCACGCGATGCATCTGCAGGTCCATTCCTACCAGCTTCTCGTATTCGCGGTATTCCTGCGGCACCACGACTTCGAAGAAATAGCGCAGACCGACAATCACTGCCACCGCCAGTGACAGCGAGATGACCACGTAGCGCAACAGGCTTGGCCAGTGAATGCGGGTGCGCCCGCCGACCGATGCCGCCGTCAACAGTGCCAGAACAATGGTATGAGCGCCGGCGAGCATTGCGCCGAATCGCCCGGTAAAGATATCGACCGCGAGGAACAGCTGGAACATGTCTGCGGGGATGTGCATCAGGTCGAGCAGGAACGGCAGCGCGACCACCACCTCACCGAAGAAGCTGAACAGCCCGGAAACCAGGAACAGCGGATATTGGTCGAGGTCGAGCGCCGAACCGGCGAACCAGGCGGCAAAGGGCACGAAAGCCAGCGACATCAACTTGCCAAGGTTCGGCAGATTGAAATTGATCGGGATGACCAGATCGACGGCGCTCTCGGCTTCCTGGCCGGCGAGATCAAGCTCGGCCAGGAGCTCTTTGAGTCGCTCGGAGATCAGCGGCAGCACGATCAACAATGAGCCGGTCGCGAAGGCGGTAACCAGCGCGTCCTGACAGGCCGAGATCAGGCGTTTGGGGCGGATTGGCGTGAGCACGCCGACCAGCATCGGCAGTACCCACAGTGACAGCAGCAGCGCCAGGCCAATATAGGTGATGATGAACACCTGTAGCCGGCCGAGTGCTTCGATTTCGAGCGTGCCGGCCGCCGAAGCGATGAGGGCGAACACCCCGATTGGCGCCAGCCGGGCGACAAAGCCGGCGATACGCATGATGGCCTCGCCGAGTACGTCCAGATTGTCGAGAAAGCGCTCCTTTTCGGGTACGCCGATCACTGCCAGGCCGAGCGCCAGGCTGAATACCACGATCGCCGGAACGACGCTGCTGGACAGCGAGAAGAATGGGTTTGCAGGAATATACAGCGCCACCAGATCGGCAGGCGGGCCCGACTCGACGAGGCTGCTGCTGAAGAAGGCCGCCGAGGTCCAGTTTGGCATCGCCATCGTGAATGCCAGCGTGGCCATCAGGGCGATCGCCCAGAAGAGCAGGATGAAACGACCGCCACGCGCCGCGAGTATGCGGATTTCATCGTAGCTGAGTCTGCCGACACTGGTGATCAGCGAAACCAGAATATAGGGCAGGACCGTCATCTGCAGCAGGCCGACGAAGATCTCGCCGACGACAACCACGGGGGCGATCACTTCACCAAAGAAAAGCCCCGCCAGCAGGCCCAGCCCGAGGCCAATGAAGACCTGTGCTGACAGGCTGAGTTTTCGACCGGGTGCGGCGGCTGCGGTGGGACTCGGCGGATCGGATGCGTCCGGTGTGTCGACAGTGGGATTCATGGTTTTTTGGCGAGCGCCGCTGCGAAAGCAGGTTTTCAATCAGGCGGCGCACCGATTCTGGGTGCTGTGTACGTGGCCGGCGAGTGTGGCAATAGCGGGGCCGCGGCGCCCAGCGAGGAAGAGCGTGCGGACGGGGTTCGCGGCGAGGCCATCTCGCCCCGGCCCGCGGCCATCCGTAGCCCAGCAAGCCCGGATTCGTGCGATGGTACCGGCCGAGTCGCGTTGCGGCAAGAGCCGGCCGGACCGCATCCAGGATGGATTTGTCCTCTCCGCCAAGACACGAGCAAGCAAGCACTTGGCTTCCCCCCGGATATTCGCTCGGAAAGTCCGTATCAGTCGCGCATGGAAA
>LBIU01000575.1 GCA_000987445.1 Candidatus Accumulibacter adiacens
CGACTGGTGCGGCGAGTGGCGAGTAAAAACTGCTTCCGGAACGACAGGCAAACTCTACCAGCTACCCAACGGGCAGCACATTTACCCTGACGATGTGCGCGGAGTCGCTACGCTTAAAGGTGGTTATTCGTCGGACGCTAGAGCAGACCTTGCTCCAAGAGTGCAAATTCGCTTGTGCGAACGTGGCCTGTACATCATCCCATGCGACACGCCAGAAGCCGCCGAAGCCATGCGCGACAAGATCGCAGCGGATGTCAATGCGATGACCGGTGGTGCGTGATGACTGAACACAGTCCATCATCACTCGACGGGATGATAGAGCGCATGGAGCGCGAAGCGTTCGAGGCGTTCGTTTCATCGCCACCTTTTGAGTACAACACAGAAAGAATGACGGACCTGTCGGCATGGCCAGGAAACTACCGAGCAATTGCCGTGCAGCTTGCTTGGGAGGCGTGGAAGGCCCGCGCAGCGCTCGCCAGCAAGTGCCGAGGCGTTGCGCACCCAGGCTGCAACTATCTCGCGCCGTGCGGATCGGTTTGCGACAAATGCGGGGCGAAGACGTGAGCGAAAACCAAGCGGAGCACGAAGCGTTCGAGAAGTGGGCCATAGAGTCTCACTGGTGGTCTAGGAAGTCGCTCAGAAGAGAAGAGGATGGGTATCGCAGCCTTCGTATCGATCACCAATGGTGCGCGTGGAAGGGCCGCGCTAGCCTCTCAAATACCCCGCTAACGTCTGAGCGTGAAGTCTTTGAGGCTTGGGCCGTCAAAGAATGGGGCGGATGTCCGGCTACCACAATGAGAGTGAGCGGTGGCAGTTATCGCGACGGGAACGTTAATGACTCTTGGGTGGCGTGGCAAGCTCGCGCAGCGCTAGACAACGAAGGAAAGAGGGTATGACTTTTGACGAGTGGAAGAAAGGCGTGATCTTGCCAGCGCATGTAATGTCAAGCGACGAGTTCGCGAGAATTGCATTTGAATCGGCGACCAAGATCGAGCGCGAAGCGTGCGCAATGGTGTGTGATGACCGAGCAAAACGCAAAAACGACGGCAACTATGCTGACCACAGTTGGGAGTTGATTTGTAGCACCAACGAACTAGCCGCTGATGAAATAAGAGCAAGGGGCTACAAATGAACATCGAAACAATGGCAAAAAAGGCTGGATTCAGCTTGAACAACGGCAGCAAGTGGATCAACGTAACAGGGACTGACGACAACCTGCGTCGGTTCGCGAGGCTTGTTGTTGAGGCGTGCATCGAAGAGTGCGAGCGTGAGCACGTCGGCGATGACATCCACGACGATTGCGACAACGACGGCGACAAGGCTTACAACCAAGCGCTACGGGACGCGATTGACAGCATCAAGGGCGTTTGTAAATGAGCTTTTGCCGTTGGAGCTCAGACGACTTTCGGTGCGATCTGTACTGCTACCACTCTGACGACGGCTACATTACGCACGTTCGCAAGTCGCGGCCAGCATTCAAGCGCCCGCTACCGCCAGAAGTTCCGATGCTCGAAAACATCGCCGGATGGCTTGAGCGCCACAAGGTCGTTGGTGAAATGTGCCGAGAGGCGGAATGGACGCCGATTGGCCTGCCACATGACGGCGAGACGTTCGAGGACGAAACGCCAGCGAGTTTTATTGCTACGCTCGTGATGCTGCGCGAAGCCGGCTACCACTTCCCGAGCCGTGTGATTGATGCGGCGGCGGAAGAAATGAAAGAGGAGCATGAAAACACTTGAGCGCTGGCTACTCCGCTTCCTCGTGCGCCGTCAGGTTGCGCGAGGGTTCAACGACGGG